>JABWAJ010000009.1 GCA_013361075.1 Saprospiraceae bacterium
CATCCGATTTGAATTTGGCATCACGCTCTAAATGAGCAAAAGGTCTGACAAATTGAGGGATGGTAGAACTGACAAGCGCCATTTGAAAACCAGATCCAATAACCAACTGGTGATGGAATTGTGCCGCGGAGGCGTTCAAACCAAGCATTTTCAGAAAAGGCTCGTCAAATTTGCCCGCATTCCCGGCATTGGAAGCAGCCATGACTGTGGCGGCTGCAGGTTGCCAGATGTGTTCATTCAATTTGGATAAAAACTGAGTCCAAAGCCTTGATAAAAATTGCTCTTCGGCACTCGGGTTTTTGTATTGCCAGTGGGAAAATGAAGTTGTAGGAATTATTCCATAAGGTTGATTATTTAGCTGCAAAACTGGCAAAAATCCACGTGCACTAACCCGGTTGATAAAAAATTGCCGAATCTGTTCCCGCATTGCCTCATTCAAATCCGGGGTAAAAAATTGCAACAGATAATAACCCCAGGTAGCGGGGTAAAGCAATCGGTTCATCAGCAAGGCCTCCCTGATGTCAGCAGTGTTGCCATTGGGCAGCCGTAAACCATCGGGCAGTCCCAAAGCCTGGAACAACCTGTTTTGATCGGTGTCGCCGGTAATTGGTCTGGTTAGTTCTGATTGGAAGTATGATTTTGCAGTTCTTTCCTGTTGCTTTAAACCCGATTGCTGACCGAGGTAATTGTTGGTAGGCGTACCTTGGGGTAAAATGGCCAGGCCGCTTTCTTTGTACAAAAAATTGTTCAATTGGTGGTGCAGCAAGCGGCTCCCTTCAGTGGCGTCGGCAGACGTTTTTGCGCCGAGTACAAATATCCGGTCCACCCCGTCTTTAAATTCCGGATGTTCATTGAGGTCAATTCGAATGGCCATACCCTTTTCTTCCGCTGTTTGCAGGTCGTGCATCCAGCGCAATTGCTCCGGCGTTTTCAGCTTGAGCCCATCGGACGAAAAACCGCCATCAGACTCCTTATTGAACGGGTCGTAAGTTGGATCCAGCCCTAAGGTGAGCGGCTCCGGAATAAGGTTGCCGGTGAACTCTTTTGTGGTGCCGTCTTTTTTCTCAAGCCGGACTACAAAGTGGTCAGGAAGCAGACGTGTCAGTGGTGCCTGGGTATAAGCGCCATTTTTAAGGAAGACATCGGGAAAAGCCGGAGAAGCAGGAAAAGCCCCGCCCGGTGTATAGTTTTTGGGTTGCGTATTGCGCACGATCCAGGCCGCACGGGGAGCAGACATGCCAGACCAGTGTTCCACCCACAGGGTTTCCGGGTCAGTGCCGCTGCCTAGTTTCTGCCAAAATGCTTTGCCCGCTTCCCATTCCGATTCGAGCAGTTTTTTTTCCAGCCCTTCTTTAAAAACCTCATCCGGGTAGATGCGAATCCAAAGTTCTTCGCGATCGGCTTTTCTTTTGATCAATTGACCACTTGCAGGTTTTAAGGTTCCGGATTTCAACGCATTGATCAGATCATTGTTGGGACTAATGGCATGAACGGCAGGAATTTGATAAGTCAGCAATCCGTCCTCACTGACTACAAACTCCGGGCAGGATGTTGTCTTCCCGGCCATGTATGTGCTGACATCTACCACATCGGCACGGGGAATATTGCGTACCACATGGCGAAAAGTGATGTATCGCGCTTCTAAACGCAGTGGCAGCAACAAAAAAGGGAGGTCGGCGGGGATTTGTTCCAATAATTTTTGAGGTTTGGCAATTTTTGACACTTGTAAACGGGCATCATCCAGTGCGATCTGTGCGCTCCGGCATTTTTGTTGTTCCGTCTCTGCCTTAACGCGCAAGGCATTGTATTTTTTTACCAGTTCGTCGGTAGCAGGTAAGCGCCGGCCTTCCTTAGCTTCTTTGTTGCGAATAGCGTCCCCTGTAAACGACCACTGCTGGAGGCTTTGGTAAAAAGCCTCGGCGGCGGCATTATGCTGGGCGCGTTTTTCGCCTACGCGCTGCTGAAGTGTTAGCAGGTCATCCATAAGTCTTTCTATTTTTTCAACTGAGCAATTGGCTCGCATGAACCAGAAGCAGGAAAGGTTTCTGAAACAGCAGGGCAGCAACCCGGTCAGCTTGCGTACTGGTAAAGCCGGGTAGTTTTTTAAAATTGGCGGATTCCACATGGATGCATTGATTTTCCAGTACTTCTGGAATCAATGGCCAGGCCGGATCGCCGTCTGCAGACATATCAAGGCCAAAATGTGCCTCGCCAACGCGTTCTTTAAGCCCGAAAAACCAACCGGGCTCACTGGATTTGTTTTTGTTGCCTTTTAAGTCAGCAGGGGACACGTCGAAGCCCAATAAGACATAATCCGGAGCAATTTGCCCGGAAAATATCGGCATTTTGATCTCGTCACCAGGAATGCGTTCTTTGCGTTGTGCTGAATTTTTCCATTTTGCTTTTTGTACGAATACCAGCGTATTGGGGTACTTGCGCAATAGATCACCTCTGATTACAATGACCGAAATGCCGGCAGGAGCGCCTCCCGGGCGATGTTGTGGTGCCCCGAGGGTGCCTGGAGCCCATTTGCCTACAGGCAAAATATCTTTATAATTTTCTGGTTGAACATTTGCTGAAGCATTGTTCCGCACGTCCCAGAACTGCCGGAAAAAAGTGTCGTTTAAATTAGCAGGAAATTCACGCCACAAAAATTCACGCGCCATTTCGTGGTTCAGGCCAATCAGGTAGGATTCAATAACCGCTGGATTGGGTTCCATGACTGTCACGCTGTTGAGTGGAATGCGATCAAGCGAGGGCAGAATCAGATGTGGATCCCGAGCTGCTAAACGAGCGTACATGGGTTCCGGGAATTCTACGGTTTGTCGCTGGAATTCAATCTTTTCGGCATCTGCAGCGGAAGCAGGTGCCTGTAAAACCATCACAGCACGCATGCGGGCCGGAATGGTTTTGGATGGCCTGACCTGCCCGGCTATTTCAACGTACAGGTCGTCGTTTTGGGGGAGGCGTGAGAAGAAGCGCAACTCCTCAGGCAAATTTGAATACCCGGAAAAAGCTTCTATCAAAGCACTGATCCCGACGAGTCCTTTTTTTTGTAAAGCCTCTTCAAAATCTTTTTTTGATTCCGCTTTGCTTTTGGGAGGAAAAGTGGGCGGAAATTGCGGATTGGCTAAATATCCAATCGCTTCTGTTACCGCTTTTTTCAGATAAAAGTCCAGATCAGGTGGTTTGGGAGGAGGGATGTAAACCGGATTTAAACTCGGTTTGTCTTTAAAACGCCGCATCAAAGGCCCGCCGGTACGGGTTATTTTGTTGAAGGCGCGTGTGTACGTAGATGCAAAAGCATTATCAGTCAATGTGTTTACAAAATTCCCTTGGCCGGATTTCAGCGAGCCATGCATCGGCGCAAACAAATTGATCATCCTGGAAAGCTGCGCAGTTTTTTCAGGATCAGGTTTTGTCCCGACATTTTTGCCCCGATTCAAAGGCTCTTTTAATCGTTTTGAATAAAAAGCCTCACTCAAGTGCAATGAAAACTGCCAGCGGCGTGTCGCCCCGCTTGTTTCTGCCAGACTGGCAAGCTGGTCCCATGCGTGGTTCATGTAGGTTTCCTGATGCTCTTGAATTACTGCGGTGCCATTGCCAGCCGCTATCCGGTACATCGGATTGGTATTTAATTGTTTGTACCAATCCATTGTAGTGCCTATCTTTTTTTCATTTTTATAAAAACTGCCGTATAAAGGCGGCACAACAAAGGGGTCATCTTCTATAGAGCCATCAGGAAAAAACGGCTCCTGAATATGGGTAACACCTTGGGTCAGCGGCTCGGCACCGAGGTTGAGCAACAGGGCCAGGTCACTGGAAAATTTAGTGTCAGCGACGGTATCTTTTCCAAAATAGAGGTTTTCCTGTGGATCTTTGGGCGCATCCGGCCCCGGAGAAGCAGGAATCCGGAGTACACTTTCCAGCACGATAGCCCCCGCTTGTTGGCGCCCGGGAGCCTGAGATTGGTACTGCTGCCCCCAACCGGGGTTTTGGATGTCAAGCAACCGGCCCCCTCCCAGCAACGCTTTGGCATCAACAGGTTTCAGCAGCCGCGCCAGGTTTTCAAAATCACCAGTGTTACTCGTCGTAAAACTCCATTCGTAATACACCGGAAAAGACAAAGCCCCGGTTACTGCTGCTTTTTTGGGCCAGGATGCCTGAGCGTTGGGCGTTTCGTCTATTTGCTTTTCCGTAAATCCCAGCCCGGCGAGCCGCCCTTTTTCATAAGCCGGGACCAGAAAAACGGTGTAGGAGGTATCGGGCTTCAACCGGCGCGGACATATCAGCCTGGAGCAGCCGAGGTTGGGGTTTTCGTCTAAAATTCCCTGCACAAACAAATGTGCGTCTTTGGCCTGGGTAACGGAGGCGGGTACGCCAAAGTTCAGGTGTACATGTGCCCAGGCTGCCGCGCTGTCCGGGTCGGGGAAAGCATCGCGAAGCGCCTGGGGCGTGATCTCGATCACCGGAAGTTTTCCATCTGAAATGCCTTGTCGTTTGTATTCGGTTTCTGTCAGCGCCACTAACCATATCCAGGGTTTTAGGCGGTTGTTGCCGGGCAGCGCAGGCGAATAGCGCCACACAAGGTCTTCATCATAAAACTCAATGGCGGCAAGGAAATTTGATTCAAAATCACGGGTACCTGCACGTGGCACAGTGCGTACAATGGCCTGAGCATTGAGGCCGCCCACATCGGCCGGCCCTAACAATTCTGCTTTGCGTTGCACGGTTTTCGTTTCAGACTGTGCGCCTTCGCCACGTACATTCAGAGTCAACGACACACTGAGCCGTTCTTTTGCCGGCACCGATTGAGCCAGTCCGATGATGCCCCGGCGCAACCAGGGCAGAAAAGTATATTGAGGGATCAGTGGGTTTGCCATCTTTGTTGATTTTAGTATTGCATTTACGCCGTTACTTCCGACATTGGCAGTACAGTTAGTTTTCCCCGCTCACGTGGGTTTTTCCGCAGGAAATTTTTCAGGAGTTGCCGCGCTTCTGCTTCGCTGGCAGGGGCAAAGCTTTCATGGACCCTCAGACTATCCTGGCGCACCACCACAAACTGCTCGTCAATGATCACGGAAGTACGATTCCTCCCCGGCCGACTACCCATGAAGGAATTGGCAACGGCGTTGTTGCCTAAGCCGTGAGCGAAGTCGGCCTGCGTTTCCTTGTTGCCTCCCGAAACAGTGGGCGGTTGAACCAGCGCAGGATCATCAACGATCTTGCTTTCGTATAGTATGTCTATTGAATTCCAGGCACCAAGTTGAATGGCATCTAACCCTTCAAATCCGGCTCCGGATTCAAACAATTGATAAGAAGAGGCCGAAATCTTTTCTTCCTCACTGCGCTCGAAAAATTGGGCGGGGGCAAAGTGATTTTTTACCGTCGTAGAATCCAGTGGTTTTCCATCAGCACCGGTGAGTTCAATCCGGAACCTGGAAGGCCCGACCAACTTTTTTTCGCTGAATTTATCGAGCTGAAGACCAAGCGGCACCGTATTTTGGCGCACAGTAAGCAATTCGTTGGGGTGCAACGTCAGCCTGGAATCTGCTGCTGCCAATTGGTGGCTTCGGGTGCTGATCCAAAGGTGGGTGGCGCCGGGCGCAGCTTCCCAATTGCCGGGCGTTTTTAAATCGGCTATCAAAATCGGCATTACTTTGACCGAACCAAGACGGCCTTCCGCTTTGTCTCCCCAGGTTTGATCCAATTCAAGGTCAATGCTGAACTTCCAGATCTCCAGCCGCAGTTTGCCATAGATACGCCATGGCGCCGGCCCCGATAACAAGCCGGTCACTTCGATGGCAGCAAATTCTTCGCCTTTCCAGGAAGCTGACATGAGGAAATACAACCCTACCTCGAAATGAAAGGGGCTGAACTGGAACAAAGCATCGAATGATAACTCGCCGCGCACGCTGACCCCTGATTCTTCGTAGGTCAGGTAAGCCGCCGCTCCAAATTGGAAGGTATTGGCCGTGATGGCCATATAACACTCCATTAAAATATTGGGGTTGCCGGAATACAATGTCACACTCAGGCGGCGCAGATCGGCAGGTAAATCCAACTCAGGCGGCTGAAAGTTGGGGTGAAACCCGCCAACAGTCATCAAAAAATCGGGATTCCGACCGTACCGGATGCGCAGCGCCATATCGCCTTCCAATTTGAGGCCCATGATATGGGAATCGTATAGGGAGGCGTCGAAGCGGATGAATTTTTTATCAAAATCAAACAAGCCTGCAAAATTGGCCTTAATCCGGATCAGGCTTTTGGTTTCACCTTCTTCTCCGCCTTCTACCGGCTCGCTTTTTTCCGCTTTTACTACGCCCATGATGGCAATACGGAACACCGGCAGTTCAACGATGAAGCCCAGTTTGATGGTGACTAAGTCTTTGGCACCCCAGTAGAAAAGGCCCAGCAATCCAAACGTATATTGCCCCTGCGCAACGGGGAATACGCTGTTGATTTTGGTCACCAAACCATAAGGGTTATCGAGTGGATTGGCGGGAAACAGGATGTCATCCATTGTATTTTCGCGCAACCCGGTGAACAATTTTTTGTGATCAAGCTTCCGATGGATGCCCACCAGGCCGCCCACGCCGGCCAATGAAAAGCCCAGGCCAATCTGGATGGGCTGGAACTCAGCGGTGATCATCAGCAGGAAGGAGTACCCTTTTTTACCGTCGGGCAGTTTGGTCAGGATGATACCGATGGCTTTGAGGTTGATTTTTTCCTTGATGTTGAGCTGGGCCACGCCAATGTATTCGCCTTTTTCGTGGTTCATGTACAGGTAGCCTCCACCGGTAATCACGTTGGCGTTCACTTCGATGCCGATGCCGCGCGGAGGGGCAAAAGCGAGATCAAGACCGAGGTTGCCCAGTAAAGGGCCGGGGGCGCCTGGCGGCAGCGCCGCAATTTCCTGCCGGGTGTAAGGGATGATGTTGCAGGCCAGGCCCATTTGTTCGATGAGGAAGCGGATGGGGCCGAAATCGCCCTGGAGGCTCAGGCCGCTGCGCAGTTGAAAACATTTTTTGTCGTTTTTCAACTTGCCTTCGCCCAAATATAGAAACAAGCTTCTAAGCTCAATTGGGCCTAAAACTTTGTTGACGGGGATTTCCAGATCGAACCCTACGCGGCCGCCGAACAGAAAACCGGTTTTACTCGACCAGCCGATTTCCAGATCGAACCCGCCGCCTACTTTATCCTGCTGCGTAGTCTTGGCCAAAAAGGAGTCGGCTTCTTTCATCGGCACCATCAACTGCACGCCTTTTTGCTCCGGATCCGGGTTTTTGGTGCGGAAAATCAGCTTGACCTCCGGGTCGTTCAAACTCCCGTGCAGGATCAGTTCCAGATCGAACCCGTACATTTCTAAACGATAGCTGTCGCGGCTGCCCACGATGACCCAGGGGGCATAACTGCTTCTGCCTTCCAAACCGAATTTGGCATCTAATTCGATGTTTTCCGCATGTGCAGAAACGGCGACGCCATCCGGAAAAATCTTCATGCCCACCACGTCGCTGAGCGAACCGGCTACAGCAGCTTTGAAGTGGATAGCTGGCGACAACATCAAACTGCTGGCTAAACTTCCCTGTAGCCGGGGCGTGAGCAAAAGTCCTTCCGGGGGTGTCGTTTTGCCCGCCCTGCCAATCGCCATGATGCTGACGCCAATGAAGTAGAAAAACTCTTCTACAATGGAAAATCCGCTGATGAACGGGATTTGCAACTCCCGCAATTGCTGGTCGCGGGCATAATCCGGCGTGGTGAAGGTTTCCACCAGCGATTGCCGTGGCACATTGTAGCGCGAAAGGAAGTGGTTGGCCAGCCAGACATGGTGTACGGCCCGCAACAGTTTTTCCCAGAGAAAAATCTGGCCGGGTTTGTCCCAGTTATACAGGTTTTTGAACAGGGCTGCCGGCCCCTGGAAAAACTCGCCCAAACGGCTCCATTCTACCACGGTTCGGGTGTATGGTACCCGCCCGGCTGTGCCTTCTCCGGCTTCGCGGTATTCGATCACCCCAAACAGATACAGAAAGCCATAGGCCAATTCAAAGTGATCTTTGAGGGCCTGCACCAGAAAGTTGGTGAGCAGTTGTTCTCCAAGGTCTTCCCAGAATTCTTTTTTGTTGAGCGGAGCAGGTAGTGTAGGGTCTATGGAGTTGCCCAATCTGGAAAGCCCGCTGGTGATTTCTCCTGTTTTGGCCAATAGTTTCACCAGGTCTTCCAACGGGGGCATCTCTTCTTCATCGTCCTGAGCTTCTATTTTTTCCAGCAGCTCAATGAGTTCCGGCAGGGTTTTGATCAGGACAAAGGAAGCACCGATTTTCCGGAACGACGCGCTTTCCAAATCAATATCCCAGCCGTAGTGGTACAATAAGGCGCTAAACGCTTGCTCGTCTTCCAGACAAGGCTGGAAGGACTTGAGGGTGTTCCCGAAGGAAAGCAAAAGCGGGCGTAAAAACTCCATATCGTGCCAGGTTTTGGGCGTTTGTTACAATTGTTGAATAAATCCCCGGAATTCGAGCGAACGAACCCTGTTTTCCTGGCCCCATGCCAATATTTGCTGCTGCACATAAGCCGCACAAACCGGACATAAGGGTACCACCGCTTCGCGCACCGGCAAATTTTTGTTCCCAATCTGCCGGCGCATCAGGCAATCATGCGCCGAGCGGTAGATGTGGGTGCGGTAGCCACCGCCGCCTTCCCAAAGCTCGATGTTGTTGGGGAGGAAGTTGTGGGTTGGGATGCTTAAGTCGGCCTGGCCCGGATGGCTTGGGGCGCGACGGATGGGGAAATCGAAACCGATTTTGTTGGATAAGTGGCCCCATTTGGTGTCGGCGGCGGGAATGGAGGAATTGGGGGTGTCGGAATAGAGGAGATTGGGGTGGAAGTGGTTGAATAGTTTGCCGATATATCTTTCTGGTTTTTCATATTCCTGCCCTGTATTTTCATATTCATCTCCTAATCCCATCAGTTTACACATTGCCCGGATAATGACCTGCTCCCAGTGGCCGTCGCAGGTGGTGGCGACAAAATAAAAGTCGTCGTCGCTGGTTTTTTGGAATTCGTTTTCATATCCGCCATCGCCTTGGGGGGGGAGGAGAACTACCAGCAAGCATCGGTTGCTATATAAACTATTCCTTTTTAGCACCTGTATTAGGTTATGCTCGGAACTGATGTTGTTTATTTTTATTGACTCTAGTTTAGATGAAAGGCTATTTGCATTGATTTCTATTCTTTCGGTAGGTTGGTTAAGAGTTAAACCAATATTGGGAATATTCGTTGTATTTAGGTTTGTCGAATTATTTACAGGATCAAAAACAGTATGTATAGATAAAAATTTAATATATGATAGAGTGTTAAAAGGAAAATATTTTGACAAACTTTTTGAAAAAAAATGGATTTGATTGTAAAAAACTTTAATGTCCTTAAATGCAGTAGCATAAAAGATAACATGAAATAAAGCATCTTTGGATTTAAATGGCCATTGAAAAAGTTTGACAGATTGCATGGTTGAATAATTATAATCGTGTATGGATTTTTTAAAACTGGTGTTAAAAAGTATTTCAAAACAATCAAGCGATTTTGTAAAATCCTCCAAAGTAACTGCCTTAGTTTACTTCGTTAAAAGATACCCAAAAGGAGTTAGTATTAACTTCGTATCTGTGTTCGTGAAAGTCTGGCATTGGTGGCATTGGAAGTTTTGTCCAATTTCTTGTTTTGTATATGTTATTTAAAAGAGTATCAATGATTTCTTTAACTAATTTGTTTCCAATTGAATTGAAATTATGCAGAAAAATATAAGTGTCAAGCGTTGTACGTACATCTTTTCCTGATTTTTTGTATGAAACAAACAATTCTTGGTGGATGCCAAAAAACAATTTGCCTTTAAATTCAAATATTTCAAATTTAATAAGTCTATTATTTAGTAGAAAGGTTGGATCGGGATCTGCTAAATTATTAGCAATCGCAAAGAAAGGTTCAAATATTGCGCCAACAAGCTGGTTGCTCAAAGAGGCTTTTGATGGATCATACATTTCAAGGTCTAATTTTTTAATTACCTCATCGAGTATAAGGTGTATTCTGGGCATGTTATTTTTAGTAAACTCTTTGTAAATGTTAACATTATATACTAAACCTATTTTGGGTATATTTTTTGCCCATGATAGATATTGTCCATTTATTAAGACATGATTTAATAAATAAATATTTACCTGGTATGATTCTAATAATTCTTTAAAAAAAACAATAAAAGGGGCGTTAAATTTTTCATCTTCTTGTACTTTAAAATCAGTGGCAATTGTATATAAAAAAGTTAACATATACGGATCATTTATACTTCTAATCCAATTATTTATTTCCGTTTTTATTTTTTCGATGTTTTTTAATATCTCTTCAAATAATTTGTCAAAATTATTAAGATGCTCTTCGCTAAGAGCTGCAACACTTGAGCTTAATTCTGGTTTTTTATCGTTGACATATTTTCTTGTAGTCATATTGATGTCTTCCAATATTTTATCCATTTCAACAGAAAATTCTTCGTAAAGCTGTTGGACTTCCTTTGGAATCTCTACCTTTCCAGAACCCTTATTTTTTATTTTTTCTATAAATTCACTGAGACCATTTGCTTTGTCTATTAATTTAACATTAGCTAACTTGTAATCCTGTGAAAAATTATTTTGAATCTGGCTGTTGTAATTTAATTCAGAGGAAAATGCATGCTTGTAAGCGGTATCGCCAGCTATTTTCATAAATGAAACCATTGCACCTGGAAATACTGCGCTAAAAGAACCTGCCATTGCTGATAAAATCGCTGGTATCAATCCATCTATTACAAAATCATGGACAGCAGAAGAACCTTGCTGTGTTTCAGCTATTTTTTTTTCTAAACCACGTAAATTAGCGTAAATGACACTAATGTGTGTATGAAACATTTTATCTTTAAATACGCCTTTAATTTTAGTTAAAATATCATCAATAGTATTGACAAGGTCATTTTGTAAGTTTATAATGTCAAAAGGATTATTTTCCATTATTTTCAATTGAATAATAAATAAAATGGCATCCCACAATAGAAATAGAAATGATAAACAAAATCACAATCTTTTAATGTGTACTTCTACACCCTTTATTTCCTCCAATTCTTTTGCCGCCCTTGAGTAGGCGATAAAAAATACAGGAAAATTCGTGCTTCACTTCTTGAAGATGAAGTAGTATTGGACGATCATGTTATGTATAAACAAAGTTGGGGCCTAAGCCCAGAAAGACCTTGTATTTTCCTCCCAAATCCTGTTGTTCATGTAACAAACAACAATAAAAGCATCGTAACATTTCGACAAGGCAAAATACAACAAACTGACAATGAGCTATTTACGCGCATCACTCGGCGTCACCCCAAACATCTCCCGGAAAGACCTTGAAAACCAGGCATGGTCAGAAAAACCAGTAGCATACGCAATCTCCGAAACATTCAAATCCGTCGTCTCCAGCAAAATTTTCGCTTTTTGCAGGCGGTGGGTGCGTACAAAATGGGAAGCTGCGTGTCCGGTGAGCGCCGTCAATTTGCGGTGGAGTTGCATCCGGCTCATCGCCAAATCCCGGCACAGCGCTTCAATGCCATATTCCTCATCGGTCAGGTGGTCGTCAATCAGGCTGCGGATGCGGGTGAGGAATTCATTTTCTTTTTCAACGAGGGGGGCCAGTGCCGCTTCCGGCAAGGCAGAGGAAGCGGTTTGTTGCTGGAAATAAGCGCGCAGGCGCTTCCTGCTTTCCACCATGGCGGTTAAGGTGGCAAACAATTCACCGCGGTGGAAAGGTTTGGTGAGCCAGGCGTCGGCACCGCGTTGCAGGCCATCAATCCGGGCTTCTACAGCCGAGCGGGCGGTGAGCATCACCACGGGAATGTGGCTGGTGCGCGGGTCGTTTTTGAGTTGGTTGCAAAATTCGAGGCCATCCATGCCGGGCATCATGACATCGCTGAGCACGAGGTCGGGAAGGTGTTCAAAGGCTTCGGCCAGTCCTTCATGGCCGTTTCGGGCGGTGCGCAACTGGTAGTCGCGGCTCAGGAGCATGGTGAGGTACTGCACTAAGTCGGCATTGTCTTCCACGAGGAGCAGCAGCGGATTGCCGGAGGCGTTTTGTGTGTTTTCAGACGGCAGTGCCGGGGCCGTTTCAATAGCTTCTTCCACGTACGACGTCCCGGCAACTTCGTTGGGCGTATCAGGGTTATTGACTTCAGGAAGCGACTGAATGTTCTTTTCCTTTGCCTGCATCGGGAGCAAGACCCGGAATGTACTGCCTTTGCCTGCGGTGCTTTCCACTTCAATGCGACCACCCATCAACCGGACTAATTCGTCGGTGAAGGCGAGGCCGATGCCGGAGCCGGCTTGTTCAGCAGTAGCACCTTTCTCAGCTGTTAGCTCTTTGACTTCATTTACCTGTGGAAAGGTGACATCTTTTTGGAAAGGTGTCACCTTCGGCACTGCTGCCTGATAAAACCGCTTAAAAATATGCGGCAGTGCTTCCTCCGAAATGCCGATTCCGGTATCGCGAACCTCAATTTCCAGCGTATCATTTTCCTGGAAACGGGCCGCGATGCTGACCGTTCCGCTTTCCGGTGTAAACTTGATGGCATTGCCGACTAAGTTGGCAATGATTTGCTGGAGGCGATCCGGGTCAAAATCTGCCCAAAGTTCGGACGGAGCTGTAGTTGCAGACAGGTGTTGGTTTTTCATGGCCGCTAAGGATTCAAAGGCCTCCGTGTTAATTTTGATGAACTGCATGACATCGGCGCGGCTGGGATGCAAGACTAATTTTCCCGATTCAATTTTTGAAAGATCGAGCAACTGGTTGACCAGGTTGAGGAGATTTCTGCCGTTTCGGGTGATCAATTTCCCCGCTTTTTGCACCTGACCATTGGCGTTTTCGCGCAAAGATTCCGACATTCCGAGGATGACGGTAAGCGGCGTCCGGAATTCGTGGGTGATGTTGGCGTAGAAGAGGTTTTTGAATGCTTCGACTTCTTCTTTTTTGGCAATTTCCCGGAGGCGTTCGTTCTCTTCAAGCTGGGCAATGTGAGCGACCTGGAGGCGCTGGTGTTTTTCCTGAAAAAGACGGGCACGATAGGCCAAACCATAGGTAAGGAAAATGATCTCCAGAAATACGCCAACCGCGCCCGCAAAGGTGGACAAGGGTGCCGGCAGGAATAAAGAAACGGCTTCGCCAAGAATGACACAAAGGGTGCCCAAAAAAACGATGCGCGCCAGCGGGCTGCCCTCCCGCCAAAGCAGGAAAAGAAACAACAGCGACAAGGTGGACATCAGCGTTCTGAGGCCGTAATAGAACAACCAGCTTTCATACCGCATCTCCTGAAACAATAGAAACAACTCTGCTATGCCAGCTATAGCGCTAATGATGAGCACAAATCGGACGATGTGCCGCATGAAGGTCGGGGATTCATTGTCCTGTTTCAGGTAATAAAAAATGAACAGCGTGTAGGTGATAAAATGAGCTGCCGTGTGAAATACTTTTGTCCAACCCCAGGGGAGGATCAGATAGGTCAGGTAAAGCGCCGGGTTGTCGTCTTCTACATTCCGCCAGGCAACAAAAATCAAGGAAAACAAATACAACGCATACCATAAAAATACGGGGTCGCGTTGCTGAAAGTACTGTACGGCAGCAAAAACCATGACGATAAAGGCTGCGCCAATAAAAAACAGGTACAACAGATTGGTATGTTTGACGAGGTCTGCCTGTTGGTGCAGAAAAGCTTCGGGTTCAGAAATTTCCGGTACAAAAATGGGAAGGGGTTTGTAATGATTAACGCTACAAATCAAGGTGTCTTTAGTTGCCGGCTCAATTTGAAAGGTGTTTAACCCTTTTACGACAAAAGGAAGCAGGTTAAGTCGGTCTTTTTCAGGAATCCATTGTGGTTTGAGGATATTATGAAACTGCGTGCCTTTTTTTATCCAGGCAGCATCCTTTCCTTCTGACTCAATGACAAGTGCAAGGGTATCCTCTGAACGGTTTTCCAGCACAAAAGCCATCCAGAAATTGTATTGCCCGAATTCAAACTTATAGCCGATATTCCGTACCGTGATTAAAAAGCGCGGCTTGGCGGGGTCAGGTTCGATTTTTTGCCGCAAACGTTGAATGTGAACGTCCACCGTGCGTGTTTCACCAGCGTAATCATATCCCCAAATTTTTTCGAGCAGGGTTTCTCTTCCAAACACGCGGCGCGGATTGGAAGCCAGCAATGCCAACAATTCGAACTCTTTCGGCGTGAGATTCAACGGCTTTCCAGCGCGCGTTACCGTTCGGCTTTCAATATTAATTTCCAGCGAATCAAATTGCAGCACACGCGCGGCGGAATTGGCAGAGCGCTGTACCAGCCTGAGCAGCGCGCGGATTCGCGCAAGCAGTTCCCGAATCTTGAAAGGCTTGGTGATGTAATCGTCCGCCCCCATTTCGAGCCCGACGATTTTATCCACATCGTCGTCTTTCGCAGTGAGCATGATGATGGGAATATATTGCGCGCGGCGGCGCAGCGCCTGACAGACCTCCAGCCCGCCCAAACCTGGAAGCATTAAATCTAAAAGCACAAGGTTGGGAGAAAAAGCATCCACCCGCCGCATAGCCGTCTCGCCGTCTTTGACCAATTCCGCCTTGAAGCCCTCGCGCTCGAGCGCGGTCTGCACGAACGCGCCGATGGCGTCGTCGTCTTCGACGATAAGAATGCGCGGAAAAGACTCTTGAACATTCATGCTTGTCGTCTGTATGCCAATCTGCTTCAGATGTTATTGGACACGTTTGCAAAAAGTATACCCCGAAAAAAGTGTGCAAGTGTTATATTGGGTATAGTGCGTTTTCAGGATTGCTGATGCAGTGGATTATTCGCGCTGTAATCCCCTCCATTCGTTGTTATCGTCAGATCGCTGTTCCAGAAAGCATCCGGGATGTCATCAAAGCGGAGTATGTTTTATTACGGCAGAGGGCGGGGTTTTGTCGCCACTGGAATTCCGTTCCTGCTCATAATCAACGCTTCCTAGACTTCCGAAGTCGTCTGCTTTCACGATCACGCACTGAACGATACATGCCTATGCTGAAAGCGAACATTATGGCGGTCGCCTTACTCCTGTCACGCGAGGGATTTGCAGTTTCCTTGTTCATGCTTCCGCGCAAATGATGTCGCTTTCAGCGAAGAGGGATGGGACGATAATGCCCATCCTGGCGTATAGTTCAGGCGGAACACTAATGTCGGCAAGGTATAACTTGCCGACATGTTTTTTCGCTTCGAGAATCATCAATCCTTGTTTGGGTAATGCCAGCGTCAATGTGGCGGAGGCGCGGCTGGTTGGATCGTGAGCGATGTCACTGGTGACATCCAAACCAGAGGGCGCGTCGAGCGCGAAGGTCGGCGCGGCTGCGCGTTCGCCAAACGGATGAAATCCACCGCGGCGATGCCTGGTTAATCGCGCTCACCCCGAAAATGACGGAATCTCAAGCCCGCGATGTGCGGGACGTTCTTTACGTGGATCATGCATTACGCGGTGGCTACAGCCGTCTCTTCTGTCACACCATCTTGCAGGATCAACCCGAGGATGCACAACGCAACGAATTACACCATCATGCCGATTTGAACGATGGCAAAGAAATTAAGATGCGAGCCGTTCCGCTTCATGCGCAGGGTACGCCTGTCGAGGGCGGTCAGCTTGTAATATCTGCGGCGTTGATCGTCCATGTCAGGGTCGCAACACCTGTCGCTTCATGCTAAATCCAAGGAATGTGAAACTTGCACGCCTGCCGGTTCAGTGTATACTGATGTAAATAACCCGGTTTTCGCTTGTGCGGTTCCCCGAATCAGCGACCATGTTATCTTGAGACCCAGAGTCGGACACAACGATCACCGACAATTCACCGCATGATCCGTCCCATCTACAAGCCAGACACTGTTTATCGGTTACAGTGGGGCTGGATAAGGAGATTTCCGCCATGCGATCTCTGAATCTGCGAACGAAACTTTTACTGGCGTACGTCATCCCATTGAGCGTGGTTGTGCTGGGAGACATCTTCGTGTACCGGGCGCTAAGGTTGGGGCTGGATACAGCCGCCCTGGTCAACCATACCAACCTGGTCATTAGCGATGCCACCGCGCTGGCCAAAGCCGCCATTGACGTGGAAACCGGTTCACGCGGTTACCTGCTAACCGGGGACGAGGAATTTCTCGCTCCCTACCAGAGCGGTCTCGCCGATTTCAACCGCACATCCGCCGAACTCCGCCGGTTGGTGGACGATAACCCGGCACAACTTGCCCAATTGGCAAAGATCGAATCGTTACATCGCCAATGGATCGCCCAGGCGGTCGAACCCGAAATCAATGCCTATCGGATGGGGAATACAGAAGAAGCGGTGCGCATGGTGCGCGCTGGGACCGGTAAACTCATCCTCGACCAACTTCGCGATGAGATCAGTGATTTCATCGAAGAGGAAGAACGCCTGCTCAGCGCACGGACTGAAGACAACGAAAAGGCTACCAACCAGGCGCTCTTTTTTGCAGTGGGCACTCCCCTGCTGGCGATCCTGCTGGCGTTGGGTTTCGCGACGTATCAATCCCGCCAACTTTCCTACATCATTCAAGAATATTCCGGTTTTGCCGGGCAGGTTGCCGCCGGTGATCTAAGCGCGCATTTGGGCTTGCGTACCGAGGATGAATTTGGCTCGCTCAGCCAGCATTTGAACAGCATGGTGCGCAGTCTCGCGGAATTGGCTCAAGGGGTGCAGTCGGCCAGCAATGATGTGGCGGCCGCCTCCGCTGAGATTTTACAAACGGTCAACAAGAATACCGCCACCGCCCATGAACAGGCAAATTCCGTAAGCCAGATCACCTCGCGCATGGAAACCGTGCGCGCTGCCTCTGAGCATGCGGCCGCCCGCGCCCGCGACCTGTCCCTGAAAGCCCAAACCTCCATGCGCGTGAGTCACGAAGGCACGGAAGCGGTCAACGCCATCGTGCAAGGCATGGAAGATATCCGCTTGAAAGTGAAAGCCATCGCCCAGGATATTCTAAACCTTGCTGAAAAAACAAAACTGATCGGTGAAATCACCGCCACCGTCAACGACCTGGCGGATCAATCCAACCTGTTGGCGTTGAACGCGGCGATTGAAGCCGCGCGCGCCGGCGAGCAAGGGAAGGGCTTTGCGGTGGTTGCGAATGAAGTACGTGTGCTGGCGGAACAATCCAAACAGGCAACTTCGCGGGTGCGCACGATACTGGAAGAGATACAAAGGGCGACCGATGTGGCGGTTGCGGTTACCGAAGCAGGCGCCGAAAAAGTGGAAACCGGCAGGGTCCTCGCCCAGCGCGCCGGCGACATCATCCTTCAACTGGCAACCACCGTCCAGGAGGCGTCGGATGTTTCTCATCAAACCGTGGAAGCGGCTCACCAGCAAAACGACGCTATCGAAGAAATGCTTCGCTCCATGAAGGAGATCAACCGAACGACCGTTGAGGCAGTAAAAGCCGGTCAACAATCGGAGGCTATCGCTCAACAACTCAATGAACTGACCCGACACCTGAAATCCATGACCGCACGATACCGATTGAGTTAACCAAATTTATGGACGACCAGATACCCCTCCCGCCGGATGACGCAAAGTCTGATGGCCAAAACACAGACACGTTGTCGACAAATGAAAATATCATGGGGTTCGCGCTTCTGCGTTGTTCTGAGGCGCTCTATGGAATTGACATCAAGTGGGTGCGCGAGTTTCGGCCGTCCGCCATAGTCACGCCGGTCTTCGGCATGTCTCCCTTTTGGGTTGGCATTACGGCATTGCGCGGGAATCTTTATAGTGTGTTGGATCTGGAACAATTTTTGTTCTCGGGAATGTCCTCCGCTGAAAAACAAAATCAAGTTGTCTTCACGGCAGTAAACGACCTCAACATCGGGCTGTTGGTGGAGGAGATGGAAGTGATACGTCAGATCGATCATCAATCCATAACAACCGTTCCGTCTGCTTCCGCAAAGTATATCCTCGGCAGAACGCCTGATCACATAACCATTCTCGATTTACCAATTCTTTTTGCTGACCCCCGATTGAAGATTTTTGAAGATCAGCCCGCCAATCAGATGGATGTGTAATGTCTGAAAATGAAATCAACCCAAAGTTCATGCGACTGTTCGCCGCTGAAGCCGGGGAGGCGCTTCAATCCATCACCCAATCCTGCCTGATACTGGAAGGAAAATCCGCTTCGCCCTCCCTTCAACCTGATCCTGTCACCCAAATCCTTCGCCAAGCCCATAGCCTCAAGGGAGCCGCGCGCGCGCTGGGACTGGACGAGATCGCCAACCTGACGCATCGCCTGGAGACCCTGTTTGAAACGATCAAGAGTGTTGACCTCGGACCGGCACACATCGAATTCGACCTGATTTACCTGACCCTGGAACGCATCGGTAAACTGGTGAACGGCTCTCCCACCAGCGAAATTTCAGCAGAGACAATATTGCACAGGTTGGATACATCCGTTGAAAACCTCAAGGCATCGAAAACGCCTATTCCGCCTCCGCCGAACGGCTCCGTACAACACGATCAGACTCCAGCCTCTTCCCCCGATACCATTCGAATTGCCGTCCAAAGGCTGGATGATATGCTCAATCTGGTGAACGAGATGCAGGCCGCCCGTCTGGGAATGGAGCGCAATCTCTCCCAAATGCGCCAACTCCTCGATGAATCAACACAACCGGTTCACTGGGAGGATGAGCGCGTCCGACTCAACCGCCTGTACACTCACACCGCATCCAATCAGCGCGTCATGAGTCAAATCTTGATGCAACTACAGGAAAAAGTCCATCAGGCGCGCATGTTACCTTTGGCGACCGTTTTCGATTCCCTGCCCCTTGCGGCGCGCAATCTGGCACAGGAATTGGGCAAGGACGTTGCTCTGCACATCGAAGGCGGGGATATTGAAGCGGATCGCTCGGTCCTGGAACAGATCAAATCACCACTGCAACACCTCCTGCACAATAGCATCGATCACGGCTTGGAAACACCGGAAAAACGGATTGCCGCCGGCAAACCTGCAACCGGGACGATCAAAATCATTGCCACGCAAAGCGGCAGTAGTATTCGCATCGAAATCAGCGACGATGGCGCCGGAATGGATCTGCCGCGCGTGAAAGACCAGGCAGTGCGCCGTCGTTTATTAACCGCTGAACAAGCACGCCAATTGGACGACCAGGAAGCCATCTGGTTGTTGTTTCAGCCCGGCTTTAGCACGGCGGGCGCGATCACCACGGTCTCCGGACGGGGCATGGGTCTGGATATTGTGAGCCAGGCTGTGGAAAGTATGCATGGCATGATCTCCGTGGAAAACCGTCCCGGTCAGGGTGTATGTTTTTCACTCAGCCTGCCGGTCAGCATTGCCACATCAGCGTGCCTGCTTCTTCGGGCAAACAAACAGGTTTTTGCCCTGCCGACCCACAATGTCGCACGCCTGATCCGAATACAGCCCGGACAATTACAAAGGCGGGAAGATCGTTTGCTCCTCGCACGGACTGATGAAGACCCGATACCTGCCATGAGTCTGGCTGATTTAATGGGCGGCACCAACGGATCCTCCGAATCTTCATCCATGCAGGTTTCCCAATTGGCTGTTCTACTGGGTTCGGCGGAACAACCGCTGGCATTGCTTGTGGATGAATTTTACGAGGTTCAAGAGATCGTGGTTAAGAAATTACCGTTGCCGTTCGCTCGTATACCGTATTTTTCCGGCGCATCCATTCTGGGAACAGGGACGGTCGTCCCAGTGCTCAACGCCACAGAATTGATCAGGACCGCAACATTCAACCGTTAATGGAGATATTCCATCCGTGAATAACGATCAAAACAGTCCGACAAATATATTGGTGGTGGATGATTCCATGCTGATGCGCACCGTTTTGCAGGATACCTTGCTTGAGGCCGGCTTCCAGGTATTTGTCGCCTCGGACGGCGTGGAAGCCCTGGAGTTGCTGCAAAAAGAAACCATCCATCTGATTGTTGCTGATTTGAATATGCCGCGCCTGGACGGGTTGGAACTGACCCGAACAATTCGCGCCGACCAGCAACTGGGAAAACTGCCAATCATCCTGATATCAGCCACAGACACCGATGAAGACCGGCGGCTGGGACTGCTCTACGGTGCCAATGTCTTCATCACCAAGGAAAGACCGGACTTGGATTCGCTGGCTGAGCGCATCATCAAGATGTTACAGACCGGCGCGGACCGGCTCTAAACGGGTTCGTAAGACCACGACCTGTAACGGCGGCACGGAATGATGGGGACGGGCCGGTCGTTCAAAAAACGTGACTTTTGCCTTCGCCTTTCGTCTTAAAAAGTGAACTGAACGAAAGTGGCATGGTCAATTAATGGTAAATCAATATTTTCTTGAAGAGGAGAGACTCCAGTGGCGCGGTGCAGAGGATAATTTGAAGTCGGGAATCTCGGGAGCGCTTACCGAAGCGACCTTTAGACGTGCACAAGCCGGCGATGCCGAGGCAATAACCGATCTGTACAATCACTATAAACCAGCCATATATCGTTACCTGTATCACCGTTCAAGTTCGATTCAGGAAGCTGAGGAGTTGACCACCGAGGTTTTCATCCGCGTTATCGAAAACCTGCCTCGTTATAAAGGCAATGGCATACCTTTTCAGGCCTGGCTGTTCAGGGTTGCACGGAATTTGGTGATTGACCATTATCGCCGCCTGAACGCGCGCCAGGAGCTGGAAATCCACGAAAATATCGTCGGGTCCACGGATGATCCGGAAGTGTTGGTCGAGCGCATCTTGGACGCCGAACGGCTGCGCGAGGCGCTAAAACGACTGACGCCCGATCAAAGCGATGTGATCATTCTCAGGTTTTTGTCGGGCATGCCCATCAGTGAGGTGGCCCAGGTGTTGAACAAAAGCCTGGGCGCTGTCAAGATGTTGCAATCCCGCGCGCTGGAATCTCTCTATCAGATGCTCAAACAAGAAGAAGTGTGAAAATGGCCGCGCAAGAAGAACTATTACAAAAATATCTGGAAATGCTGGAGGCAGGCGCCTCTCCTGCGGATGTCATGGAGCAGGCCCGACGTGAAGAGCCTCAACTCGGTCCGGCCCTGACCCTGGCGGTTGCCATGCGGCAAGTCCCGCCCCCTCCGGTTGATCCGGTGGCAGCCCGCAGACAGGACGCAAGCATTCAGGATTTCATTCGAACGCGTACCCGCCCCTCGCAACCGCCGACCTGGTTCGGGAAAATGACTCAGTGGTGGTCGCAGGCGATGCCCAAACCATTGGCGGGGGCGGGCCTGGCTTTGGTCGCGGTTGCGATTGCCGCATGGGCCCTGTTTTCCATGAATCCGACTGGAACCCTCGCACCGGAACAGAACCTGACGGTTGTTCAACTGAACGGTCAGGCAGAAGCGGGCACGGAAGCAAATCAGTGGAGCAGATTGCAAGTCGGCGACGAACTCGTTGTTGGGCAGCGCCTGCGCACCGGTTCCCATTCATCCGTTATGCTTCGGTTCCCGGATGGCAGCCTGATGACCCTGGCTCATGATACAGAACTGATCATCAACACCCTGACCCGGCAGGATAAAGACACCTGGGCCGTGGAACTGACTCAAATTTCGGGCAACACGAAGCATACGGTTACACCGCGTGAAAATCCGAAAGCCTCGTATGTCGTGCATACCCCGGCGAGCGACGCATACGTGCTGGGGACAACTTTCTCGGTGGCAGTCGCGGCGAATGGCGACGCGGTGATTTCTGTGGATGAAGGCAGGGTCAATGTTGTTGCCCGAGACAAGCAGGTGGCACTAACGGCCGGCTTCGCGACCATTACGAAAACCGGACAAACTCCGGAAAATCCGGTCTATGCCTTCTCCAGTCATGGCAGGTTGCTGAAAGCGAAAGGGCTGTACTGGGAGGTGGACGACCTGACCATATTCGTCTCTGATGAAACCCTGCTCGATCAAGACCTGAAAAAAGGCGATTATGTGATGGTGTCGGGCCGCATCCTGCCCAATGGACGCTGGCTGGCTGATACCATCGAACTGGTTGAAAATATCAATCAACAGGTTACATTTACAGGTGTCTTGAACGCCTCGACGCGCGATCTCTGGCTGGTGGATGAAATCTCCGTGTTGGTCACCGCAGATACACAACGATCCGGGGATGTGAAACAAGGCGATCTTGTGAGGGTAACCTACACCAACCTGAGCGGCGAACGGCGGCTGGCTTTACGCATTGACCAACTGGAGGTTCCCCCGGCTCTTTCCGAGAACCCGGGCCTGATCGCCACACCGGCAATACCGCTTCTCTTCGATCTTTCATTTGACCCCGAGGAAATGGGAGCAGCCGGCTGTGTGGCAACGTTCAACCTCAAGAGCGCCCTTGCAAACAACGGCGAGACCGCGGCGGAAAATCTCGAAATCGGCTTCACTGTAGTGACCGGTGATCAGTACGTGGAGTCGGTATCCGTCACCCCTTCCACCTGGAGTGAAATACCGGCGGGCGAGGCGGCCCTGTTTAATGTAAACGTAAACCTTTCCACAGACTGGCTGTCAATCTCCCGTGGATCGGAAGTGAAGATTCAACTGGCTGTCGTATCCGCTGTGAACCCACCCCAGCCTTCGATCGTTCGTGAAGTGATTACTCTCACCCAAACGTGTACGCCCTCAGGGCTGACGCCCACGATCACAGCCCCTCCACCGCTTTCGGCTGGAACGCAGGCTTCCGGCTCCGCTTCTTCACCTTCGCAAGCGGTTGAAGCGAATTGCGCAGGCCCCGCCTCCAACCCGGAGGGATTGCGCCTTGCCAACCTTTACAACGTGGATTATGCCGAGATCATTACCTGGTTCTGCAGAGGTTTTGGGTTTGGCGAAATTGACCTGGCGTATAACCTCAGTCGTCAGGCGGGTGTGGATGTCGCCAGCATATTTGCCATGCGACAGAACGGAGCAGGCTGGGGCAACATTATGCAAGCCCTGGGATTATTGCCCAATGGGTCGCCCGATTCTTCCGGCGGTTCTCAAAATGGCACCGATCAGAATAATGCAGACTCGGAAAATGAGGACGATGGACCGCCCCCCTGGCTGCCCTGGCCTCCCGGCCGTTCGCCTGGCAATACACGCTCACCCTAGCCGATTGCCGCGCGATCAAAACGTGAAATGTTTTCACTCCCCTGCAAGAGATCATCGGAAAGGATGCTGGATAATCCCATGAACCGCTTACTTGTCATCGAAGATCATTTGATATTCAGTTCGTATATTACCCGGTTGATCGCCGGCTTGTACCCGCACGCGCGCGTTTTTCAAGCGCGCAATGGCCGTGAGGGGATCAATATTGCCCTCGCGGAAAAACCGGACGTCATCCTGCTGGACATGCACATGCCGGTCATGGATGGGATCGAAACCGCGCGCGCTCTCCGCGCCATGCCCGAGACGAGCCAGATCCCGTTGATTGCCATGACCCTGCTCATCAATGAACAATCACAGACCTTGATAAACTTCAAAAGGTTTTGCAATGCTGTCGTATACAAACCTTTTCAAGCCACTCATTTGAAGGCAGCCATGCAACAGATCGGGGTTCTCCAACCGTAGGAAAGGAATGGGGAAATGTATATGGCAATGCGACACTGCTTCACAAATTCAAACAGAGCCTGAAATTGATTGCACTTCAGGCTCTGTTGTTTTTGATTGCGTACCTGTCGATTTACGTTGCTGGTTACACACCAGATGTCATCGGTATAATCGTGCGCGACCTGCTAACCGAGGCTGATCACATACACGCTTCCGGATGCCGCGTCCTGCCCGGGGGCGCCGACCAGGATAAAGTCAGGAGTGACCGCCACCGCGTGGCCGAAGTGATCGAAGCGGGCGGGATTCGAAGCGTAAAATTCTCCCAACAGCACTGAACTCCCACCGTTGAGTTGATAAGCGTAGGCGACTCCTGATTTCTCAAGATCTGCGAGTCCATCGCTTTCCCGCGCGCCCGCGACAATGACATCGCCGTGCAAGTCAACCGACCAGCCCAACAGACTGCCGGGGCGTAGTCCGTCCGAGGATAATTGTGCCGTTTCCGCCCAGCCATTTGGCTGACGCATATAAACGAAAGCCGCGCCTGCCCGCGTGTTGAGGTCGCTTGTCGTCGGCGCGCCGACTGCCAGGGTGTCCTGCGCGAGGGATACACTGTAGCCAAACTGACCGGTATTCCCATTGCCTTTCAAAAACGCTTCCTCCTGCCACACGCCATTCGATAGGCGATAGAGGTACACAGCGTTGGCCAGGTGAGCGCCCACTGCCAGCGTGGAATCCCGTATCGCCACCGACCAGCCAAATTGGTCGCTGCTCCGCGCCCCGCCTGATCTGCCCGTGAGGCGGGCTTGTTGCACCCAACCCTGACCGTCGTTCGCAAAGACGATGGCAGAACCGACGTTGATGATCTCACCCTGATCGGAGCGATACGGCGCGCCGACGACGATGGTCTGCCCATCAATTGCCACCGACCAGCCAAAGCGAATATCCAGGGCTGTGCTCGATGTCAACTTTTGGGTCTGCACCCAACTGCCTTGCTGATATTGAAACACGTAGGCAGCCCCGGTCGCAAAGCCCAGGGCCGGATGCCCACTTGCGCCAATCACAAGCGTCTCTCCGCTGATTGCCACAGATTGACCAAAGACATCGTTTGCCATGCCGTCTGCGGCTGTCAGGCGGGAGGTTTCGCGCCATTGGTTCCCTTCGCGTACGAAGACGTAAACGGCTCCCTTCCTTCCTTCAGCCAGGGGCGCGCCAACGACAATGGTTTCACCGTCTGCGGCAACCGCCTGACCAAACCCATCGCCAGGTTCGGATCGGTTGGGAGTGATGTGTACCACGGCTCCAGACGCCGACTGTGAAGCGGGAATGTCAGCAGGTGCGGCGGTCTCACTGCTCTGTGGTGTGGAAACGACAGCGGGCGGAGCGATTTCTTCTGACTGAGGCGTATCCATGCTGGTGGGTAAGACAGTCGCTTCAACCGCCTGCGGCACATCCACTGACTGGGCGGAGGGGAGCGTCGGGTTCGCGGGTTGGCACGCCGCCAGAATCAGGCTGGTAATCAAAATAACAATCAATTTATTCATATCGAAAAACCTCCGTTTAGAAGGCCTTCCCCAAAGCCAGTTTTTCACGGACTTCAGCAGGCTTTACGCAAAACCTGTGATTAAACTGAAATCCGCAGGACAATTTTCGACCGTGATTTCCGTAAAATCCGTGTATATAGGGTAAAACGATTCAGACTTTGGAAAGTCACAACACGCCTGTGTCTACAACAACCTGCATTCGCTCATTCTTGCAGATATGCCGCAGGGCCGCAGGCCCTGCGGCATATCTGTTATGCAGCAGTCATTCGAACAGCGCTCACTAGGGGTTGGTGGCAAGCACCTCAACACCAATCTCGTCGTATGCCATTTCGAGCGCCTGTTCGAGGGTCTCGTGCATGAACGCGTGGCCGCGCACCACCACCACCACCCGCTTCAACTGCGTGATCGTATTCTGTTGTGAGCGGATGAAGATGGGTTCTACATACACCACTTCGTTATCAATAATGAGCAACGACGTGTGACCGCGGATGACCTCCGTGCCGAGCCGGTTCCACCAGGAGATCTTCTCCGAGATGTCGGGGTCCTGGTCAATGATAGCGTCCGCTTGTTCGGGGCCGGTGATGAACAATCCCTTGGGCACCATCAGGACGAACAGCCGCCCATAGTCCTCGCCATCCTGGTACACCATGGGGATGGCCCGCAGGTTGCGTGCGCCTTCCGGTGTATATGCCATGGCCATCACGAATTGTTCCTTCTCCGCCGCGGCAGGCAGTATCCCGCCTGTTTCCACCAGCATGTTGTACGGTTCCATCGAGAACGTGATGGATTTGCCCTGATCCATGATCGGACCGAGTACCTCGTCCGCGTCGTCCCACATGTCCTCCATGTTGAAGAAGTACATCGGGTCGTTCATGTGGTAGTAGATGTACAGGTCGTCGAACTGCAGGTGGAAGAGCTGGGGCGGGTACGTGACCTGCGCCCGGACGCCGGGCGGCATCGTGGAGCCCTCGACGAACAGGTCGGGGTAGATGCGGGACCAGACCTCGATGACCGGGTCGTTCGAGATCTTGTAGAAGCGCACGGCCCCGGTGTAGGCGTCGACCGTGGCCTTCACCGAATCCTCGACGTAGTTCACGATGCGCTCGGACCGCGGGCGGCGGCTCCGCTCGTCCGACTTGTCGCCCAGCTCCTCGTGCAGGCTGTACGGGTAGCTGTCGCTCGTGGTCAACGCGTTGACCATCCAGGTGAGCTGCCCGTCCACGACCACGGCGTACGCGTTCGAGTCGTAGTAGAGGAACGGGGCGATGCGCTCCAGCCGCTCGACCGGCGTGCGGTTGATGTGGATGCGCGTCTCGTCGGTGATGAGCCCGCTGAAGACGAGGTCGAAGAACTTCCCCGAGCGCCAGCCGAACACCATC
>JABWAJ010000377.1 GCA_013361075.1 Saprospiraceae bacterium
AAACGCTGCCGGGCCAGGGAAAGGCGTTTGTGAAAATGGCGTTCCAATCCCCTTTCGCGATAAGCGGCCAGGGTATAATTGGCCCGGTACAGTTGTTCTTCCTGCCAATGCTTCCAGGCCAGCCAGTCTTCCAGAGCCCGGAGCAGGTAGCTGCAACGAAGGCGGAATTCCTGGTCATCGAACGGGCTTTCGGGAAACATCTTTTTCCAAAGGAAAATCCGGTCTGGAAGAGGTGCTGCTTCTGTTCCGGTGATTGTCAGTGCACTAAAAAGACGACGGACATCCTGCCGTTGGTTATGCACCGGAGAGGCTAACCAACGCCCGGCTTCCACCACCTCCGAAGGCTTCAGGGTAGAAATTAGTCCATAGAGCAGGTTTTTTTGCATCATCAATCCATCTTGAATTCTACAAACGTAAAAAAGTAGTCTTGTTTTTTTAAGCAATAACTTGTATTTTTTATTAAAAATCAATGTTTTAAATGGGATAAGGCAGCGGTTTAAGCAAAAATAAAATCATAACAGACATATTTGTAATTCTACAACTCTTTAAATTTTGGTTTGCTGAAACAGAATTCCTGCCGGAAGTTTGTATCATGATAAATCAGCTATGTATGCTTACGTTCACCACCAAAACTTATCCCATGCAAAGACATACTATGTTCTTTCGGCTTCATTTTGCGGCCATCCTGCTGCTATTTGGATTTACGGCTAAATCCGGCGCTCAATCGCTTTCTGTTACGCTTGAAAATACCTACTTCATTTGCACCGGTCAGGTTGTTCAATTGTTTCCCCTGGTGTCAGGCGGTACAGGGCCTTATACCTATAGTTGGACCCCTGCAACTAATTTGTCATGCTCGGATTGTGCGAATCCGGAAGTCTTTGTTTCACAAACTACCACGTACGCTCTGACCGTCATGGATGCCATGGGAGAGGAAGCATCAGCATTCACAGTGGTACAGGTAGTCCCTCCCATGTCTGCTCCTGTCATGTCTGTGCAGTCGCCTGTCTGTAACCAGAACGGTGGCGTCATTGTCGCAAACCCTGTGGGCGGGACACCGCCTTATACCTACCTGTGGAGCAACGGCGAAACCACCAGTGCCATCGGCAACCTTATTGCCGGGATCTATTGCGTAACGGTTGTCGATAATTTTGGGTGCTCCGTTGAAGGTTGTGCTACAATTACGGAATCGTCTCCAATGACGGTCAGCGGCAACGTGACCAACGCCAGCTGCAACTCTACTCCGGATGGTGCCATTTCCATTAATGTGGTGGGTGGGACTCCGCCTTATCTTTATCTCTGGAACGGATCTCCAGTAACGGAGCCTGTCGTAAACGGGCTTTCCGTGGGAGAGTATGCCATCTCGGTAGTTGATGCCAATGGATGTACTGCTATCCAGAATTTTTATGTTGGCTCCAATCTGGTGGTTGACGCCTCCGGGGCCGGGTTTCTGGACTGCAACACCGGCACGGCTCAACTTCAGGGCTTTGTAACCCCCAGCGGCCCCAATATCAACTACTTGTGGACCGGTCCGAATAGCTATGCATCCACACAGTTGAACCCCGTGGTGGACATGGCTGGTTTGTACACCCTGATAGCGACCAATACCAATATCCCGGATTGTTCCTCTTCTTTCGGTCTTTTTGTGCAATCTTACGACGACATCATTATTGATGACATGCGGGTGACCCTCACGGGTTGCAATACCTACCAATTGAGCGGCATTATACCCCCCGACTATTTTGGACCGATCCAATTTGAATGGACACTCCCGGATGGCAGCATTGTACCTGTAGGCACCATTACTGCCAATCAAACCGGCGTATACCAGTTGCGCACCTTTATCCCCGGAGAGTCTTGTGAATCTTATGTTTCCCGCTTCATTGACCTTGAGGCGCAAACCTGCGCTACCCTGAACGGGCGGGTTGTAAACGACCTGGACCTGGATTGTGTTGCGGCAGCTGCAGAGGCTGGTCTGGGCAGCTGGATCATCACTGCGGCCAGTGCTACGGATACCTTCAACGCCATTACGGATGCATTCGGTGCTTATAGCTTCTCTTTGCCATTGGGCAATTACAGCATCAGCGCCAGTGGCCCGGCTTCTTCGTGGCAGGTTTGTCTCCCGGTTTCCGGTGCGAACCTGAGTGCTGCCGGGCAGGTGGCCACTGTGGACATCCCGGTACAGGCCATTGTGAACTGCCCTGAGCTGAGCGTCAGCCTGAGTTCGCCCCTGCTGCGCCGGTGCTTTAACAGTGTATACTACATCAACGTATGCAACCAGGGCACAGAAACAGCCTTTGCACCGGTGGTAACCCTGACGCTGGATGCTTTTCTGACGTACCAGAGCGCTCAAATCCAACCGTCTGAGGTTAACGGCCAGGTCGTTGTCTGGACGCTGACGGACCTCCAGCCAGGTGAATGCCGGAGTTTTGCGGCATTTGTTTCCGTAAGTTGCGATGCTGAATTAGGTCAAACGCATTGTTCGGAAGTTAGTGTTACGCCGGATCCACTGTGTGCGCCGCCCTCCGGCAACTGGTCGGGCGCCAGCCTGGCCCTAAGCGGCGAATGTACCCCTGAAGAAGTCCGCTTTCGCGTGCTCAATACCGGTACAGGTGACCTGGCGGAACCGGTGCAATACATCGTGATCGAAGATGCCGTCATGCTCATGCAAAACCCCGGCAGCATTGACCAGCTCCCGGCCAGCGAAGAAACCATTTTTGCCTTTCCTGCAAATGGTTCTACCTACATCTTCAGTCTGGAACAAGCCAGCGGCCACCCGTTTGCACAATTGTCTCCTACCATTGCCATTGAAGGCTGTGGGGAGAATGGACAGGGTGGTTTCAGCACCGGATGGGTGATGCAATTTCCCATAGTTACGACAACTTCTGCTTCCGATATTTTGTGTCTGGCAAACATCGGTTCTTACGACCCCAACGACAAAAGCGCTTTGCCGGTAGGGTACGGCGACAACCACTACCTCGAAGCAGGTGATGAAATCAACTACCGCATTCGTTTTCAGAACACGGGCACCGATACCGCTTTTACAGTGGTCATCCGCGATGAGCTTGCCCCGTGGTTAGACATTACCACTCTGCGCCGCGGCAATGCCAGCCACAATTACAGCCTTGACATTCAGGGCGAACGCATGCTGGTGTTCACTTTCGACAACATTTTGTTGCCCGACAGTACCACCAATCAGGAAGGCTCGAACGGGTTTGTGGACTTTTACATCCGCACGCAGGAAGACACGCCTTTAGAAACGCGGGTGGAAAACACTGCCGCTATTTATTTCGACTTCAACGAACCGGTGCTCACCAATACCGTTTTCCATACGATTGGGGAAAACTTCATCGACATCATCAACTGGACAGACAATCCGGGTGCTGACCTGGGCTGGAAAGTCTACCCCAACCCAACGCCAGGTACAGCTGTACTCGAGTTGTCGCATGCGCCTGCCGGTACAAAAATCCTCGTCATCACGGATCAGCACGGTCGCGAAATACGCCGCATTGCCTTCGACGGTACGCGACTGTCGCTGACCGAACCCCTGCCATCGGGCTGGTATGCCCTGCGACTGCTGGACGATGGCGGAATGTTGATGGGAAGCGGGAAATTGGTCGTAAAGTAATCAATGAAAGAGAACCGGATTTGTACTTAAAACCAGAGTTATAAACCTTCCTTTAAACCGGAGCTTCTTACAGGGGCTCCGGTTTTTTTTGTCTGAATGTTAGGGATGGTGACAATTTGATGGGAAGCAGAAAATTGAAAAAAGAATGCATACTCCTTTTAATTTTTCCATGTTGCGAGAATGGCCTTTGAGCGCGGTGCAAAATTTGGGTCATTTATGGCAATAACCTCTCTGAGGTATTTGCGTGCCTTTGTGTTTTCCTGACTGATGATGGCACACCATGCAATGCCCCACAAAGCTTCGGTATGGAATGCAGGAGAGCCGGTAATCCGGTTGAACCAATACTCTGCTTCAACAACTTCTTTTCTGGATAAGTGGCAGGAAGCTTTGATTAAGACGAGCGAATCCGGTGGAGCCGCACCCTTAGGCGGCGGCGGCAAACAAGATGTTGTGCTGCTAAGTGCCGCTTGGTACAATAACTTGGCTAATGGGGTATAAACAGGATGTGACCATTGTATAGCCTGAAATGCCGGGGTCAAAAAAAGAGAATCAGGAAGGTCTGTTTTTGAAGCCGGTGACGATTGATTGGCCAGCGGGATGTTGCGAAAGTTTCGATAAGTCTGTGAACCGTCAGGTTCGACATTGCTGGCGATGGGTTTGTTTTCTTTGGGGGAAACCTGTACTTCTTCCGGTACCGATTCGGGGGTTTGAAGGTTGACATTGGGGTTAAAATGACTGTCCGTGCCGGCTGGTTTTTTATCCGGCACCTGAATGACAGAGGGGGAATTGGCCTTTCCTGCAGTAGAGAACCGGGTTTGGCAGGCCCGGATACTTACTGCACAAATAACAACCAATGACGTTAAGATAAGGTACCCCATCCATCGCTGCTTTTTTCTTTTTTCCTGTGCTTTTACTATTTCCCCTGCGGCTTTGATTTCATTCATTAGGGCTATCCTCTTCAGATCCCGGATAATTTTTCCATACTCTTCAACTTCTTTTCTCAGGCCCGGACTCACAGCCAGTTCGGCTTCGAACTGCCTGAGTTCGTCACCTTTTAGTTCTCCCTCCAGATAGGATTCGACAATCGGATTCATCAGTGTTCATTTTATAAATCTTCGGGCAATGTTGCATTGTCCCGGTTAATCAATTCTCTGAGCTTTTTCATACAGGCGCAGCGTTTGTTTTTGAGGGCATCAACCGTTCTGTAAGGACTGAGTTGACGATCAATCACTTCTTTATCAGGAATATTATTTATGGTATGCAGGGTAATCAACAGCCTGCATTTTGGATCCAAATGATCTAACGCATTTTGAGCCAGGCGCCTTGTTTTAGCGGAGTTTTCCTGCTCATCAAATGCTTCGGTCCCAGTATTTTCGCTCCATATAGACAAAAAATGGGGGTCTTGATGTTTTTCTGCCCGCCGGCGTTCTGTTCTTTTGCGGCTGATCATTTTTTGTGAAATGCCTTTTATGACATAAGAAGCCGGGTCGTTTCCCTGATATTCATATTGGCCCTTCTGAATTTTTTCAATCAGACTGAAAACGCCCTCGTAAGTCAAATCTTCTGCATCTTCATTCGGCAGGCCAATACTCCGGGCAATTTTTTTAGCTGAAGACAAAACCCGCCTGATAAGAGTAAGATAAGCGACCTTATTCCCTTGCTGTAAGCCTTCGAATAATTCGAGAGAGCTTTCTTTTGCTTTAGTATGAAATGGCGCAGTCAAAAAATCCGAGACAACTTTTAACAGGTTTAAGCCGCCATCCTCATTTTTGTAACCGTCCTTTGTGGTAGTATCTGCCATCTTATTCTCCAATCAGAACAAAAGCACCCCAATAAATGGGAAGCTCATATTTTTCTTTAATCTTTTGCTGGGCCATTCTTAAGGCGTCTCGCCTTGGGGTTCCATCGAGCCATTGCTGATAAAAAAGCACCATGAGTTCCCGGGTAACTTCATCTTCAACTTTCCACAGACTCATCAGTACAGCGTGAGCACCAGCAGCTTGCAAAGCCCTTTGCAAGCCATAAACTCCTTCACCATTACTGATATTGCCAAGTCCCGTTTCACAGGCACTCAATACAACGATTTCTGTTTGATCAAGCTGAAGGTTCAGGGCTTCAAGAGCAGTCAGGATGCCGTCTTCTGCATCGGGTACGGTAGTCATACTGTCAAGGGTATATTGGGCGCCTGCCCAGAAAAGCATGGAATTTAGATAAGGATTCTGAATCGGATTTGTTCGCTTTTCTGCTGAGGATTTACCAATTTTATTGCCCGTGAAAACGCCGTGGGTTGCAAGGTGAAGG
>JABWAJ010000378.1 GCA_013361075.1 Saprospiraceae bacterium
AAGGAGCAGCTGCGAAAGCTGTTTCAATGAGGGTACGGGTATCAATGCGCTGGAGGAGAACATCATCGGGACTGGCGACGTGCACCTTGTTTTCCTCCGCTAAAGGCTTGGTATATACCGAATAGGGTTCGATGTACCGGGCGACAAAAAAAGCAAGCGAACTCGCAATCATCAGTGGCACAATGAGCGCATAACCCCCTGTGATTTCAGCAATGAGGAAGATACCGGTAAGCGGTGCGTGCACTACACCACTGATGACACCCGCCATGCCTATGGCAATAAAATTGACTTCGTTCAGCCCCCAACCAGTGAGCAGGTTTACGCTGCGCGCCCAGACAAACCCCGTGAGTGCGCCTGTGAACAGCGACGGGGCAAAGATACCGCCGTTGCCGCCTGCGCCGATGGTGAGTGCTGTAGCGATGACCTTGATGAAAATCAACGCTGCCGCAAAAGCCACCAACGCCCAGGGGGTGTGCTTGAATTCATAAAAAGGGCTGTTGTTCAGCAGGGCAGGGTAGTGGCGGCGAAACAGGTCGTTGATGGTATCGTAACCTTCGCCAAACAGCGGCGGGAATGTAAAAATGAGGATTCCCAACGTCAGACCACCAACAATGACACGCCCTCGGGCATTGAGTTTTATTTTTTTAAATTTTGCTTCGAGTCGAAAGGTGGTGCGGGTCATATAAGCTGAAACGCAGCCGCAAAGCAGCCCGAGGAGGACATAAAATGGAAGGGCGCTTAATTGCCAATCCCGGAGGGCCGGAGCAAAAATGGTTTCATAAAAAAGCAGTTTGGAAATGATGGTCGCCGTTGCAGAAGCCATCAGTAATGGGATAAACGAGGCTACTGTGAGTTCAGGCAGCAGCACCTCAAACGCAAAAATAACGCCTGCAATGGGGCTGTTGAACACGGCTGAAATGCCCGCAGCAGCACCGCATGCGATAAAAAGATTCCGGTAACGGGCCTGGGTACGCAGCTCTCTGGCTACATTGGAGCCAATGGCTGACCCGGTGAGTACGATTGGTGCTTCCAATCCGGCTGAGCCGCCAAAACTTACCGTCAGTGCACTGGATACCAGATGTGAATAGGTGGCGCTGCGGGGCAACCTGGCCGAATTGCGGGAGAGGGCCAGCAAGAGCCGCGACAGGCCCTTGTCTAATTTCCCGCCGTGCACGCGCTTCACGTACCATACGGCCAGCGCAATGCCAGCCATTGGATAGATTAAATAAAGCACGTTGAATTCAGCCGGTTCAATCCAGCCGTTGAGGAGAAATTTGATGAGGTGTACGAATTGTTTGAGCAACACCGCCGCCAGCCCTGCAAAAGCACCCACGGCAACGCTTACCACAATGAGGTAAGTGCGCTCATCCACATGGTTTCTCAGCCATTTGACGGAGAAGTCGAACAAAAAACGGTGCAGGTATGCGAGGATTTTGAGCCACATGGTATGGGCAAAACTACGAAGGTTTTTTCCAAGGTGGTTGTTTTTTAACGCAATAGACGCAAACAGTTGGTTATCCTGCTCCAACTCTGAATCACCACGCCAGCTTCGCCAACACCGGTAAATGGTCAGATGGATAGTGGCAATTGCGGGAATCGCTCAGCACTGCGTGTTGCAAAACTTTTAATTCAGTGCTGTTTAAAAATATATAGTCTATGCGGCGCGTCACCGGTTCGTTGAATTTGAACCCGTTGAAGGTGCCTTCCGGGCCGAACGGAGGTTCCATGCTCAGTGCCCGGGCATCTTTTAATTCGCGCAACAGGACGGCGATGGGCGCTTCCGCTGGCTCGGCGTTGAAGTCGCCCATCACGATGGCGGCTTCGTTGTCGGTATTTTTTTCTCGGATTTTTTTCAGGATTAATTCGGCGGATTCTTCACGCGCGGTTTTTCCGATGTGGTCGAAATGGGTATTGAACACCCAAAGATTTTTTTTAGCCTGCTTGTCGTGCAGGTGCACGTAGGTGCACACACGGGGCAGGGCTGCATCCCAACCTTTCGACACAACCTCCGGGGTTTCGGACAACCAGAAGGTGCCGGAATCCAACAATTTAAAGCGGTCTTTTTTGAAAAACAGGGCTGAAAATTCACCGCCGTCTTTGCCGTCGTCGCGCCCGACGCCGATGCGCTGATAGCCGGGCAGTTGTTCATTCAGGTATTCCAATTGCCGCAACAGGCCTTCCTGAATGCCGAACACATCCGGGGTAAAAAAGCGCAACTGGGCGGCCACGTGATCGCGGCGTTTCGGCCAGGCATCTTCGCCATCGCCGGGGTTGTCGAATCGGATGTTGTAGGTGAGCACGCTCAGGCTTTTTTGAGCGCCGGAGAAGGGCGCGAAAGCGAAAAACAGCATAACAAATAGCAATAGCCGCATAGAGCAGGGTTTTATTAAAAGAACAACCAGAAACGATCCATGAGCAATTGGTGGCTATGGAAACGGCATGGAATTTCCTCGGAGGCCACAAACTTGAACAGTTACGACCCGGCTTCGACCCGGCTCAGCCGGCAGCTCAGCGAACGATCAACGCTCAACAAACAACGCTCAACGAACAACAAACAACAAACAACAAACAACGCTCAACGAACAACAAACAACGAACCAACGATCAAAACTTCCTCAAATTATAAATAAACGACAACATAAAATACCGCTGCAGCACTTCAGTTTGTACGTCTTCAAAGTACACTTCGGTAATGTTTCGCTGTACGCTGATGTTTTCGCTAAGGGCGTCGAAAACAGACAGCCTGATTTCCCCTTCCTGCTTTTTAAACAGCTTTTTGCCAATGCTCATGTTCCAGAGCAGGTAGTTTTGGTTGAAGCCTTCCGACAGTCCGCTGTTCAGTTGGTGGCTGAGTTCGGTTTGGTACACGAATCCTTTCCAGAAAATCCAGTTGAACCGCAGGCGCGAATTTTGACTGAAATATTCGCTGTTCAGGTCTTCCCGCAGGGAGTTGCGAACAATGTTGTAGCTTGAATTGGTAGAAATCGTAAAGTCTAATTTATCGCTGATGTTACTGCTGATCACCAGGCCAAGTCCAAAAGACGGTGTACTGGAAATATTTTCTTCTCCGTTAATCAGGCCAGGCGTTCTGGAATAATTGCCGGATAGGTTCAGGTTAAAATTCGATTTGATGGCTTTCAACGGCACGCCATAGGTGATGAACGAGCGCAGGTTATAGTAGCCGTCTAAGTTTGTGGGTTGCGAAAACTGGGCACCTTGTTGCAGGGCAATGCCTTCACCGATCACGGTATCGCGCTCAGCAATAAAGGTGTTGTTACCAATATAATCCTGTGTATACGTCCCGGAGAGCAGCGCAAAAAACGAAGTTGATTTTTCGGTGTTGGTTGCGGAATAGCGTGCCGACAGCATGTGGCGGAAATCCTGAACCAGATCCGGATTGCCGCTGCTGAGTTGCAGCGGGTTGGTATTGTCGAGCACGTCCTGGAGCTGGCTCACGCTGGGGGCGTTCGATCGGGCATTGTAAAATACGCGCAGGTTTTTGGTTTTGGTGAAATTGTAGCGATAGGAAGCAGACGGAACGAAATTATAAAAAGTCCGTTCAACTTTACTTTCAAAAGGAAAAGTCTGGTCGTTTTGAAGGTCGGCGCGTTGATAAGCCAGCCGGATGTTGAAACTCGATTTTTCAGAATTAAAGCGATATCCGGCATCCAAAGATTGAGTGAGGTAGCTGCTTTTAAAAACATTGGACAGCAGGGTGTCGCGGAGATCATACGCATCGGTCACCTCAGAATAATTGAACGTTTCTTTGTCTGAGTCACTATTGGCCAATGAGGCCTGATATCCAAATTGCAGGGAGCCTTTTTTGCCCAAAGGTTCTGTATAAGTGACATTGGTAGAAAGCGTCAATCCGGTTTTATCAAGATCGGAAAGCTGATTCAGGGAATCAAAACTGATCGGATCGGTGAAGAAGTTATTGCCGGAGAAAAGACTGCTTCCTCCGGTGTTTTCGGTGTAGGCGCTTCCGAAATTGATGGAAATGGTACGCCCCGCTTTAGCAAAACGGTGGCGGTAGAGCAAATCGCCGGAAGCCGACAAACCATTCAGATCTGAATTGAAATTACTGCCGGTACTATTGAGCAGGGTACTTGCAAGCCGGGTTTCTCCCGATATATTGCGTATCCCGTCATTTTGCTGCAAAGACACGCGCGGGGTAAACAGGATCGAATTGGCGCTGTCTATTTTGTATTCTAAGCGAAAATTGAGCCGGTGGTTCGTATTGAGACTGGAAGTCAGGTTGGTTTCATCATAAGTTTGGCCACCACCAGGCGGGAAGGCATACTGGCGAAAAACCACCTGATCTGAACTATTGTCGCCGCGGTTGAAGAAATAACTGCCGCTGACTTCGGTTTTTTCGCCCCATTTGTCGGTATAGTTCAGACCAATGGAATGTGTTTTTGAAATGCCGCCACTTTGCGGGACGAGGAAATCACTGGTTCCGCCACCGACGCCACCCGGTCGTCCGCCACCAAAGTTACCACCGCCACCACCACCGCGGGGAGGTCCGCCACCACCCCGTAGTCCGCCACCGCCACCGCCGCTACCCTGAGCAATGCCAACCAGGTCTTCTGCGGAGAAGTTTTGTTCATTGATGTTGTTCGATTGTGCAACGATGGAAATGCGCCGGTCGCCGTTGAAAAAATTAATCGCACCACCGGCTTTATACCGCTCCTGGTCGCCATAGCCTGCATAAACACGCCCGAAAGTTCCATTGCGGATGCCACCACCACGCGTAATGATGTTGATGGTTTTGCTGGTATTGCCATCGTCTATGCCTGAAAAACGAGCCTGATCACTTTGCTGGTCGAAGACCTGGATTTTGTCAACGATTTCAGCCGGAAGGTTGCGCAGTACAGCGTTTGGGTCGTTGCCGAAAAAAGGTTTTCCATCTACCAGCACTTGCTTGACGTCTTCTCCCTGGGTTTGAACCTTCCCATCCTGAACGGTTACGCCGGGCATTTTTTGCACAAGGTCTTCTGCACTGGCGTCGGGGTTTGTTTTGAAAGCATTGGCGTTGAACTGGGTAGTATCCCCCTTTTGCATGCTGGGCAAGGCTCGTTCGGTGACTTGCACTTCACCAAGCAGGGCAGCACCTTCCTCCATGGCAATACGGCCAATGCGGGTAGGCTGAGTGCCAACTTCAATGTTTTTATAAACGTCTCTGAACCCAAGGTAGGTTACATGAACTGTATAATTTCCCTGCGCTACATCAGCAAAGCTAAAACGCCCTTCCGGGTCGGAGGTCGTCACCGTTTTGGTGGAATCCGGCAACCGGATCAGGGAAACGTGTGCACCTGGCAAAGGCAACTGATCCTTTGCGCCAATCACCATTCCCCTCAATTGTTGTCCCTGTGCGCCTGCATAAAAGGAAATGCCTGCAAAAAGAATAAGACTACAAAGGATTTTGAAATTCATACTGTCTGCTTTTTATGGCGATGCTGAGACCGCTTAACTTCCGGCGAGTTTAAGGCGATAATCCCGGATTAGGGGTTAAGGTTTTCTTAATGTTTTAAAAAAAGAGGAATCCGGAGGTGGTTCAGTTGGCAGTTTAGTTCAGTTGGCAGTTGGCAGGATTTCAGTTGGCAGTTTAGTTCTGGGTTTTAATTAGTGAATTGTTAAACGATAACTTCTGTCAGAAGCGCCTGCCAACTGAACAAGTGCCAACTGCCAACTGCTCCTACAAACTGCTCCTGCCAACTGCATCAATAACTCGTTTCATCCATTTTCACCTTCCCCCGGAAGGTCCAGAAGACAAAAACCGTGTAGCTGATGACCAACGGCGTACCTATGGCAGCCATAATCAGCATGATGCGCAGCGAGCGTTCAGAGGAGGCAGCGTTGTAGACCGTGATGCTGTATTGTTCCCCTAAGGTAGACACGATCAGTACCGGG
>JABWAJ010000379.1 GCA_013361075.1 Saprospiraceae bacterium
GCTTAGTTCGACTGTAGAAGTGCTCCGTCAGGATGGAAAAACGGGGTTATATCCTTCGGTGAAGGATTTTTTCATCGAAGAAATCAACCCCAATATGGAATTTATCCTTAGCGGAAAAGGAGAGTCGCCCTACCAGGAGCGCGAACAGTGGACTGATGGCTGTAATCTGGTAGCGTTGAAACCGGGGGTTGCACTTACCTATGACCGAAACCCCAAAACAGAAGAAGCTTTTGAGGATGCGGGCTACCGGGTAGTATGGGCACGGGATCTGCTCAAAGCTTTTGATGACGGCATTATTTTGCCTGAAGAAGTAAAAAACACCATTATCACCATGCCATCGAATGAATTATCGCGTGCACGGGGGGGATCACATTGCATGACTTGCCCAATCGAAAGGGCTGAACTTTAACCTATGCTGACTTACGACTACCCAAAGCGCGTCCGCTACGGAGAAACCGACCGGATGGGCTATCTTTATTACGGCAACTATGCCCAATATTACGAAATAGGGCGTGTGGAATGGCTTCGCAACTTTGGCATCAGCTACAAGGAAATGGAAGAATTGCAGGGCATCATCATGCCTGTAGTCTCTCTGCAAATGCGCTTTGTCAGACCTGCTTTGTATGATGAATTGCTCACCATCCGAACGACGCTAAAAGCATTGCCAGATCGCTTCGTTACTTTCCAGATGGAAATTTTTAACGAACACAAAAAATTGGTAAACGGGGGCACTGTTCGTTTGTGTTTTGTACATTCGCCAACGGGTAAATCGGTATATGCGCCTGACTTTTTGCTGAATAAACTACAGCCATATTTTGAAAAAAATTAAGCTTCCGGATAAAAAAAAGGTCCAGGAATCCGTTCTGCGCTGGAAATGGCTTGCCCGCCTGATTGAGTGGTCAAAATACCACTCCCTTCCCGGCTTTTTTAAAGTTCCGGTTTATGACGTCACGCTTTTTGTATACCGCGAAGCCAGTCGTCAGGATTTGTTCTCCAAAGCGAATGCAGTGGCCTTCAGCTTCTTCTTATCGTTGTTTCCTTCTCTGATGTCCCTGTTCACCCTGTTGCCTTTTTTGAGAGAGTACGTATTTAGCTTTTTACCGGACAAAGGTGCCAACTTTGATGAAACCCTGAAAACGGATATCCACGAGCTGATGCCGGGTAATGCAGGGGATCAGATCACTTTGTTTATTGAAGACCTGATTACAAATCCCAGGGTGGGATTGTTGTCTTTTGGCTTTATTCTGGCCATTTATTTTGCATCAAACGGAATGCTGGCCATGATGAAAAGCTTTGAAAAATCAGAAGAGCGTTCGTTCAAAAAGCGGAAACCTCTCCACAGCAGGCTCATTGCCATTCTGCTTACCTTTCAGCTTGGGGTGCTGCTCATCGCTTCGGTCTTGCTGATCATCATTGGTAACCTGCTCATTGGCTGGCTCGCTCATTTTATACACCTGGATGCTTTTTTTGCATGGATTTTGTACGCCATGCGCTGGGTCATCATCCTGATGCTGGTGTATACGGTAATTTCACTGGTATACCGCTACGGTGCGCCTACCTTGCGCAAGTTCAGCATGTTTTCGCCAGGAGCTACCTTAGCTACAATTTTGTCCATTTTATCGTCGGTGGCTTTTTCTTTTTATGTGGATCAATTCAGTACTTACAACAAATTATACGGCAGCTTTGGCACCATCATTGTCACTATGCTCTGGATTCAAATCAATGCCCTCGTATTGTTGCTGGGTTTTGAGCTCAATGCGGCCATTGCCATTAACCGTGATATCCGATCCGAACACAATCCGGATCAGGAACCGGCATGACGTCAAAGTACTACCCCCGCACAATTCAGCCATATTAAGTTCGTTAGAGCTAAAAAATTGCCGCATGAATAAAGCGCTACGCCTTCCTGTCTTTCTGTTGTTCTTTTTTTCGGGAGCCTTGGCCTACCCCGTTTATGCTCAAAAATACAGCAACGAATTTTTGAATATTGGCGTAGGTGCCAGAGCGCAAGCCCTGGGCAATTCGGTGATTGCCAATATCAATGACGTAACTGCTTCTGCCTGGAACCCGGCGGGGTTGGCAGGGATGGCATCCGACAAAGGATTGCAAATTGGTGCCATGCACTCTGAATGGTTTGCCGGAGTAGGCAAGTTTGATTACCTCGGATTCACCCTCCCCCTTGCCAACAGTGAACGCCGGATTGGGGTGTCGCTCATCCGCTTCGGGATTGATGAAATTCCAAATACCCTGAGCTTGTACGAAGACGATGGTACGGTCAATTTTGACAACCTGCGGGAGTTTTCGGCCGCTGACTACGCCTTACTGCTCAGTTATGCGCAACCGGTAAAAACCAAAAGCGGAAAATTGCTGATTGGTGGAAATGTGAAAGTCATCCATCGCCGCATTGGCCCCTTCGCAACTGCCTGGGGGTTTGGCCTTGATGCGGGTGTTCAATACCAGAACGGCAACTGGCAATTGGCAGCAGTGGTAAAAGACCTGACCAGTACGTTCAACGCCTGGTCCTTTAATTTTTCCGACGAGGAAAAAGAAGTACTGGAACTGACGGATAATGAAATACCCATCAGCAGCGTAGAAGTAACCAAGCCACAACTTACCCTTGGAGCGGCACGGCGATTTCAGTTGAACAAAATTGGATTGACTCCGGAACTGGACGTGCTGATTACCACCGATGGAAAACGAAATACCCTTATTTCTTCAAACCCGTTCAGCATTGATCCGGCATTGGGTGTGGAGGCCGACTACAACCAATTTCTCTTCCTTCGGGCTGGTGTAAACCAGTTTCAACGGATTACCGACTTTGATGGTGAAAAAAATCTGACCCTGCGGCCGTCATTTGGTGTGGGTTTAGTGATCTCAGGCTTTCATATTGATTATGCTTTTACCGATCCGGGAGACAGTCAGAATTTGTATTCTCACGTAATTTCGCTGTTACTCAATGTTAAACCAAAAAAACGGCAGTAATTGTTGTTAAAGTCTGCCTCAAAGCCTTGACCCGTTCAAAAAAAATGCCTAACGTTGTGGACTGCATTTTAAGTAATGCACATTGCCACGCAAGCATCCATAGTTTCTGACCTAACATTAATCACATTTTGGTTGGATTTGAATTGGGTAGGGCGGGCCTCAATCCTTAGCTTTGCTTAGGGTTCCCATCCGGGACAAGGGGATTACCGAACCAAGACAACCACCTTAATCCTGTCTTATGAGGTCTGAACGCCCTCAATGCTTGTGTGGCTTTTTTCGTTCAGTACCTGTAGTTAAGCAGGCGTTTATAGGCACTCGCCATTTTATCCTGAGAATATCCTAACCGAAACATATTGAATACTATGAAGTTGGCCACCTGTACCCTCAGGTAGCTGTTGGTTTCGTATTTGCGGGCAGAAACAATGACATCATCCGGAATAATCCTGAACTGGTACTTTTTTTTAGCCCGGATGATCAGGTCATAATCTTCCATAATCCGATAATCGCTGCGGTAACCGCCAAGGTCCTGGAATGCTTCGCGGGTGATAAAAAGGGACTGATCGCCCCCTCTGCACCAAATTTGGTCGAACCGGGTGAAATAAGCATTCATTTTTAACAACCAGCGATCCGAATCGAAACGAAACCGGAAACACCCCACCGGATAGCCTTCTGCAACAGCATGCAGAATTTTTTTTAAATAATCTAAAGGCGGCAAAGTATCCCCATGTACGAAATAAAGCAAATCGCCGTTCGATTGTTCAACGCCATGATTCATCTGCAAAGCGCGACCAGGGGAAGTGTGAAAGACTTTAGCACCGGCCTGGGATGCTTTGACAGCAGTTTCGTCCTTACTGCCACCATCAACGACGATTAATTCAGAAACGTAGCCATTAGCACCGGCTTGAAGACGCTCAATGACCCGCTCAATATTTTTAGCTTCGTTCAGGGTAGGGATAATGATGCTCACTTTCATCATAGAGTAGTCGCTTTATTTTTAAATACGAGAATTAAGACAATTTTAGCAATTCCTTGTGTAACTTTTTTAACCTTAACCATTATATGAGGGAAAGAGACGGAATAAAAATTGGCATGCCGATGTCCTTCAATTTACAAATAAGTCGTAGCCTTGCAAAAAACGGAGGGATGAGCCTCGGGCGAAAGACTGTTTCATCGTTGGAAATTGAACAAGAGTGGCTGGAAATACAGGCGGCTCAGGGTAACCCTGCCTTGTTCCGACCGATCTACAACCGCTATTTTGAACAAGTTTTCCGTTTTATTCACCGAAGAACCGCAGATGAAGACCTTTCATCGGATCTGTGTTCACAGGTTTTTTTGAAAGCAATGCAGCGTCTTAACGAATATGCTTTCAGGGGAGTACCTTTTTCTGCGTGGCTGTTCCGGATTGCCAGCAATGAAGTATCCCAGTTTTTTCGACAAAACAAAGCCGGCCGGGTGGTCAGCATTGAGGACGTTCACATTGGTGAGGTGATTGAAGAAATAGACGAGGAACACAACGAGGCCATGCGCAAAAAGCTACTGCTGGTATTGAATGACCTGAACGAAATGGACCTCCAACTGATTGAAATGCGATTTTTTGAACAAATGCCCTTTAAAGAAATTGCGGATATAACCGGGATGACCGAAAACAACGCTAAAGTTAAAGTCTATCGGATACTGGAACGATTGAAAAAAAAGCTCATTTCCTAAAAACCCGAATCTGAATTGAGTGAGCCCATTTTCTTACTTCCTTTTCCAAAATGCAAGTTCTATGAGTAACAAATACGACATACGAATCAATCCCCAACAACCTTCGAGCGAAGACATAGCACGCTATAAGAATTTTGACGCCCTGCTGGAACAATACCAGCAGGCTAAAGCAACGCCTCAGCCCGGCGCCAGTATCATTCGTTTTTCTTTGCTGACACGCTATGCGGCAGCGGTGGCGGTATTGGCCATCGCTGTTTACGGGGCGTTTTTGCTGATGCAACCAGCTGCATCGGATGTTCAGGCTGCTTTTTTCAAAAACCAACCCCATGTTTTGACTCCGTTTGACAATCCCGAATTGACAAAACCTGCAACTGCCCTGAAAGTCAACGCCAATAAAGGTGGCGTACTCGAATATCCAAGCGGCTCCAGATTGGTCATCCCATCGGAAGCCTTCATGAATGACCGGGGCAAATTGATCGAAGGAGAAGTGGATATCCACTACCGTGAAATGATAGATTATGTTGACTTTTTCTTAGCCGGAATGCCAATGAGCTACGACTCGGCAGGAAGACAATACGATCTGGAATCAGCGGGGATGGTTGAAATTTATGCGGAGCAAAACGGCAAAAGGGTCAGCATGGCACCCGGAAAAACCATTGCTGTTGAATTGGTTTCCTTCATTTTGAGAGCACCCAACAGCCAGGTTCCCCGATTCAATGTTTACCGCTTAGATACAACAACGCGCCAATGGCTTTACCAGAACGTCAACCACTTACAATTGGTAGAAGACTACCTTGACCCCAAAGATCCGGCTTATGACGTCAAAAAAGCCCATTTGGATGCACTGAAAGCAATTGAAAGGAAAGGCATTCTGGAAATGGAAGCTTTCCAAACGGCAACACCTGCGCCGGTTGCTCCTTCCAGTCCTCAAAAACGGAACGGCAATCAACCTACCATCGAACTTCAATTCACGGATGATAACGTTATTTTTGAGGATCAGAATGGTTTGGCAAACGGAGAAATGGATCGCCTGGAGAAATTGTACAAAGGTACGATCTGGCAAATATCGCCTAAAAATGGTGCACTCGACGAACGCGCTTTTCGTGTGGAGTGGGAAACGACCCGACTCAAACCATTGAACAACCAGGAATACGAGCTTACGTTTGTCAGTGGCGCCAAAGAACTAAAACTGATTGTAGG
>JABWAJ010000380.1 GCA_013361075.1 Saprospiraceae bacterium
CCGTAACCTGATCACTTCCGGAACAACCATAGTTATCCGTTGCAGTAACCGTATAGGTAGTCGTTATAGAAGGTGTAACCGTTTTTGAAGCACCCGCCCCAAGGCCATTGCTCCAGGCATAAGCATAAGGTGACGTTCCGCCCGATGCAACTGCGGTGAGCGTTTTGCTGGAACCCAGGCAAACCGATGCATCAGCACCGGCATTGACAGTTGGATTCGGGCGTATGGTGATGATTACCTGATCCGATACAGCCGTACAGGGACCGGTTGGGTCATTTGTTGTTAGGGTTAGGGTTACTGTTCCTGCTGCAATGTCAGCGGCAGAAGGCGTATAAACTGCATTCACTAAAGAAGCATTGCTAAACGTCCCTGTTCCGCTTGTTGTCCAGGTGCTGCTTGTTGCAGCTCCGCCGCGGGTACCAGCCAGGGTTACGGTATTCCCTGCACAAACCGATTGATCGGGGCCCGCATTGACCGTAGCAGCCGGATTAATGGTAACGATCGCCGCATTGGAATTGACAGTCCCGCAACCACTCCCACTTGCACTCACCACAACGCGGTATTGTGTGGTGGTTGAAATGGTTGGCGTTGTATAGGAGGTGCCCGTCGCTCCGGAAATATTGGTCCAGGTTGTTCCATCCGGACTGGATTGCCATTGGTAGGTCAGGGAAGGCGTACCCCCGGCAGCAACTACACTCAAAGTGTGCGTTCCGCTCACACATAAGGTAGTACCGGCAGGATGAGTACTGATGGATGGGTCGGCAACAACGGTAAAGGTCACCGTATTTGAGGTAGCCGTTCCGCACCCGCCTGCATCCACACAATTATAATAGGCGCGGTACTGATGCGTACCAACAGCCAGGGAAGTGCTGGTGGTCAGCGTATTGCCAGAGGTCAGGTTGGTCCATGTACCCGTGGTACCCAGCCTGTATTGCCAGAGCACCGCCGCACATGTCCCCCCGCCACTGGCTACCGCTGTCAGGGTTGCACTTCCGCCTGCGCACACCGTAGTGGTGTTCGCAGAAATGCTGACAACGGGGTCAGCATAAATGGTAATGGTAACGGTATTTGAGATGGCGTTGTCGCAGCCCGTACCCGAGCAGTTGTATAAGGCACGGTATTGATAGTCACCAGCAGCCAACGAAGTACTGGTATTGATTGAGTTACCTGTACCCAGGTTGATCCAGGCTCCTGTTGTGCCGGGGCGATATTGCCATTGCACTGCAGAACAATTGACGCCCCCACTTTTGGTCGCTTCCAGTGTAGTACTTTCGGACACACAAAGCTCCGATTTCCAACTGATGATGCTGATTTGCGGATCAGCCGAAACCGTAACAATAGCGGTACTGGAGCTGATTGTTGAACAACCCGACCCGGTTGCCCCTACATTCACCCGGTAATGAGTGGTTGTGGTAAGCGCCGGAGTCGTATAAGAGGAACTGGTAGCGCCTGAAATGTTCGTCCAGGTTGACCCGTTCGGGCTGCTTTGCCACTGATAATTCAATGTCCCGGCTGTAGTAGTGGCTGCAACCGTCATGGTATGGGTACCACCAGAGCAAATGGATGCGCCCTGTGGGTTGGAGGTGATGTTAATAGAACAAGGTATGCTGACGCACCACAAGTCCATTTTCAACCAGTCGCCAGTTCCATACCCCCCAACTGTTATGTAATGAGTACCGGCAGGAACCACACTGTTAAGGGTATATGACCCCATACTTGGCAAAGTCGCGTTGACTTCTGCGCTGGTTTTGGAAATGTACCCCCATGAACTGTTATAGTAGCTTATATTCACTTCGTGGTAGTACCCACCAGGATTGTGGGTTCCTGCAAATACCGTGACGCTCAGATTGGTTCCTACTGGTATGGTCGCCAATGAGCCACCTGCAATAGTTTGGGAAACCCAGTTGTTGCCGCCGTTGGTGATCTGAAACTGCCCGGAATTAGAACCGCACTGAGCTGCATAAGTATCTGCATAAAAGTTACCGCCCGTCCAGTTCCAGCTTGTCGTTCCGTTTTCGAAGCTTGGGTTTTGGACCAGGTTACCGGGGCAACTGCATCCACTGGAGCTCGTAACTGAAAACGTAAAGGTTTGCTGCCCGCAAAGGGTCCCTGACCCGTTTGCCCCGGAATACAATTTTACGTTTACAGAATAGCTACCTGCCTGAGGCGTCCAGGTAGAGCCACTGCCCACCATATGATAAGGCGCCGAGTTCTCCGTATTGGTAAACGACTCTGCTCCTGTCACAGTGAAAACTACACTCCCCGGAGTACCGGAGGTTAGCGCTTCAATCAAAAAATTTGACCCGAGTTGGGTCGTTGTATAGGTTCCTCCATTTGTAAAGGAAATATCAGATCCCCCCACCTGATTGTCGAAAACCAATCCGGTAAGGGTCGCCGTGCAGGTATTCACGGTAACTGTGACGGCATTTGATTCTCCATCATAATTGGCACACCCGGCTCGACGCGAACAACGCATGAAACAGGTGGTTTGGGTTAGTGGCCCTGGGCTATAAGTAGCCGTATTGCTGCTGGGAATAGACTCCCAGGCTGCATCGCCAATAGGCGGGCATGGCACTGTCGTTGTTTTTAACCACAGGTATTCCACTGTACCTGTGCCTCCGGATGGCGAGGTCATGTTTGTAAAGGTTGCCGGAGTGCCCCCGGAAGAAATCGTTTGGCTGGAGCCAATCGTACCTCCGCTGGTGACATTGCTACAAGTTACACCTGCTTCCAGGTACGCTTCTTCCAGGTAATCAATACTGCGGTCTGCAAGTGTATTGACGACTAATGCGGAATTCAGCGAATTCTGCCCCAATAACTCCCCTGAAACAGGCAGGAGAATGGTTAGGATTCCGCCCATCCAAATACTTGTTTTTAACAACTGTTTATACGTCTTTGAAATCTGGAATTTGTTATCCGGAATAGAAGTATCCGAAGTGGTAGGCTGAGTATAATTTTGAGACGCCGCAGCAGTGATGATGTTGCTGAAAAAAGTGTGCGTAAATTTGTGGAGATGTTTCATTTCAAGCGAATGATAATAGTGGAATAAAATATAAATAAAAAAACAATCTGTACGCCAAAGGAGGGACAGCCTTTTAGCGCAAAGCGAAAAAAGATGCACACATAACAAAGGATGCACTAAAGCAAACCTGTTGCCTGTGTAAGCAAAAAAGAAAAACTAACCTTTTTAAAGGTTTGTTAATCAGGCCTTAAACGAAGGGAAATAAGGTAGGCGAAACGAAGCGCCCGCATAGCAGGTGCCCCCCTTGCAGTGAAAGATGTTACTCCGATGGCATTCGGAGTAACAAGAGTGTGCTTGTTCATAACGTTTGTTTTTGTAGTTAGAATGCTTTTGGCATTCTTTTCTGGCTCATTCTGAAAGCCATTACTGGGCTTTCACTTCTCAACAAGATGCACAGCAAGGGGGGGGAAATTTTGATATATGAAAAAGTGTTTATTCTTTGAGAACGACACAAAATTAGATGCAAAAGCAGGCTTCTTTTATATTCAAAATATCACAATAGGAAAAAAAATGACACTTATAAAAAGCGATATATAAAACCAAACAATTGATTATCAATTGTATTAATTTATAAAAAACCACATAATTTCAATATTTGTGACATAATTTTTTAAAAATTTATGTTCCTGATCATGTTGCCACACATAAAAAATAGATGCCTAAGATTGCCCGGATGGTGTCCGTACAACTCTGTTTGATGTTTCCTCCCGGATTTTCCCTTGTTGAAGATCAAAAAAATAACATGTTTTTTACATGCCTGACTTGCCGTTCATGACCGCATGCCGGTAGAAATAATGCTTTAGCACATTTCAGGAATAAAGCAACAGCTACAAATCGTCAGTGGGTCGGCTTATCCGGCGCCGGAGCGCTGGCGTGAAAATCTTCGTGTATCCTTTGTGCATATGATTCCAAAAGATTCTGAATGCGATCGTATTGCCCAGACCGGACAATAATGCCAACGTGGTGTTTTTTGTCCATTTTCCAAACAATCTCCGGATCGTTAAAAACAGAAGTATCCGGGTGTTCAAAACGGGATAGCGAAATAATGATCCCGGTATGATCTTTTCTGACAGCGGGCAGCTCGTAGGCTTCATTTCTGGCAGTAGCAGTTTCTACTTTTGCCCATTCTGCCCAAAGGTTGATTCCCGAAGATGCTTCTACCATTTCTGCCAGATGCGCTCCGCCTACCCTTGATGCTGTTTCCAGAAAATAGAACTTCCCGTCTTCGTATGATTTAATAAATTCTGTATGCGAAGCACTGAACAACATGCCAAATGCCTCCATCACCTCTGCATTAAGTTTTTGAAGTGCTTTATCGTCTTTGCCTCCAAATTCAACGGTTTGTGAACGGAAAATACCTCCTCCGTGTGCCACTTCAAAGGGGGTATTCAGGTATCGGGATACCCGGCAAAAAACAACATCGCCATCCACACTCAATGCATCAGCGTGGTAAACATCGCCCGGCTTAAATTGCTCGAGCAGGTACATGTGGCGTTCGCTGCCCAATTGCTCCAACACCGGCCACAATTCTTCCTGGGAGTGAATTTTTTTGATCCCGGTAGCCGATGCTTCGGCGCGTGGTTTTACCAACCATGGGGCGGGTACTTCTGCAGTGTACCTGCGTACGTCTTCATCATGAAATAAAGCCGTGAAAGGCGGTACAGGAATACCAGCTTCCTGCGCTTTTATACGCATAGCAAGCTTGTCGCGAAAATAGCGGGCGGTTGTTTGTCCCATACCCGGGATGCGAAAATGTTCCCGCAGGAATGCTCCTTTCTCGACATCAAAATCGTCGAGCGCCACAATTCGGTCTATCTTTTTGGTCCGCATCAACCAGGAAACACCTTTGGCGATGTTCCACATATTGTCCGGTGTGTTGTCGTCTTGTTCAATATAAAACACTTCATCTATCGCTTCCCAGGGCCAGGGCTCGGTTTCTAATTTTTTATTGGTCAGCAAATAAACCGTATTGCCTGCTTCTTTGCAGGCTTTTAAAAATGCTTCTCCTTTAAAATAGCAGGTTATACAAAAGAAAGTGAGCGATTTTGACATGATTTATTCGTTTTGTTATGAACAGGTTAGTACATTTCGACAGGTTGTTTTGTCAATTTTTTGGGCAATTTGATGGTGAAAGTTGTTCCTTCTCCCTCCACTGATTTTTTTACAAAAATTTTTCCTCCGTGATACTCCTCAATGATGCGTTTGGTTAAAGAAAGCCCAAGCCCCCAGCCCCGTTTTTTGGTGGTATACCCTGGCTGAAAAACGGTTTTGAATTTATTGTGCGGAATTCCTTTGCCTGTATCACTAATGTCTACATAGGCAAAATCCTGATCTTCATACACTTCTGCACTGATTTTCCCTTTACCTTCCGTTGCATCGAGGGCATTGCGAAGCAGGTTTTCAACAACCCAGTGGAAGAGCGGCGGGTTGATGTGCAAAGGCAATTTTTCTTCAGACGATTCAAATTCGAAGCTGACTTTTCGGGAAGCCCGGCGCTGCATATAGGTAAAACACTTTTCGATTTCGGCGTAAATGTCGGTGTGTTCCAGCTTTGGCGCAGAACCTATTTTTGAAAAACGTTCGGCAATCAGCTCAAGGCGATCCACATCGCTGCGCAATTCGTTAAGGATGTCCTGGGTTTCTTCATCCTGAATGGTTCGCAAATGCTCAATCCATGCAATAATGGCCGAAATCGGAGTTCCTAACTGGTGTGATGTTTCTTTAGCCATACCGGCCCAAACCCGGTTCTGCTCGGCACGCCGGGCCGCATTAAAAGCGAGGTAGCCTAAAAAGATGAACGCCGCAATCAGCAACAACTGGATCAAAGGAAAAAACCGCAACTGCCGGAG
>JABWAJ010000010.1 GCA_013361075.1 Saprospiraceae bacterium
CAGCTCAAATTGGCTGAGATTAAGCCCGTCAGGAAGGTTAACTTGAATACTCATGCCTTAGTATATCTAAAAATTCAGGAAATAAGGTCTGTTTATCTGAAACGACCTCTTAATGATACGATAAAAAGCAGCATTTAGTTGTTTCAATCACACCGCTGGAGCGAGGCTCCAGCCCCGTTTTGCTAAATCATATTCATAAACACCTTCACAAACCAGTTAGAATCCGATTGCACCAATTTATCCAGTGTGGCATTGGCTTTGTTGGAAAACAGCTTGATGTCGCGCACCACCTGCACGAAATTCTGGGACTCCGGGTCATTGCCTTCTACCGCCGAAAGCTCTTCAAGCACCTTGAGCATGGGTTCCAGCTCTTTTTTCTTGCGCTGTGCAATGATTTTTTTCACCACATCCCACATGTCCTTTTCTGCCACAAAAAACTCTTTGCGTTCCCCTGTTTTCAGTTCTTTGTACACCAGTCCCCAGTCCATCAGAGCCCGGATGTTCATGTTCGCATTGCCCCGCGAAATCTTCAGGTCTTCCATGATGTCTTCCGCACTCAGGGCATGGGGAGCAATGAGCAGCAGGGCATGGATCTGCGCCATTGTACGGCTGACGCCCCAGTTTGAGCCCAACGCCCCCCACGACTGGATGAATTTGTCTTTTCCTTCCTGTACATTCATACCATGACTTCCTCCGGCGCCAGAAGTTTCAGAATTAATTGAAAATAAGATGACGCGAAATTAAAGAACTTTCAAGTCTATTGTTTATAAAAAGGCAACTTTACTACTTTGGCTGCCAGCTTTTTCTGCCCGGCAACTATATAAATAACCGAATCCGGTGCAGCAAAAGCATGTTGTACATAGCCCATACCAATGGGAAGATCGAGTGACGGAGACTGCGTACCGGATGTAACTTCTCCTATGGTGTTGCCGTCAGCGTCTTCGATCAGGTAACCGTGCCTCGGCACCCTGCGGTCTTCTACCACAAAGCCCACTAAATTGCGGCCAACGCCTTCTGCTACCTGGCGTTTGAAAATTTCAGAAGAATTGAAATCGCCCTTTTGCAGCTTGGTGATCCATTTCAGCCCTGCTTCTATAGGCGAGGTTGTGTCGTCAATATCATTGCCATAAAGGCAGAAACCCATTTCGAGACGCAGGGTATCGCGGGCACCGAGGCCCACCGGTTTGATGTCAAAAGTTTTCCCGGCTTCAAATACGGCATCCCAGAGCGCTTCCGTGTTTTCCGAGCTGACGTATAGCTCAAATCCGCCTGCCCCCGTATAGCCAGTTGCTGAAATGAGCACATTGTCGAGGCCTGCCATGCGGCCTTTTGCGAAATGGTAATATTTAATGCTGCTCAGGTCTACATCCGTCAATTGCTGCAATACTTCTGCAGCGCGGGGGCCCTGCACGGCGAGGAGTCCTGATTGCTCCGAAATGTTGATCAGCCGGGTATCGAAGGTATTGTGTTCGCTGATCCAGTTCCAGTCTTTGTCAATGTTGGAAGCATTCACGACCAGCATAAATGCCTGTTCTCCTTCAGCACACATGTCTTCCGGCAGCCGGTAAACCAGCAGGTCATCCACGATGCCGCCGTTGTGGTTGGGCAGGCAGGAGTATTGTGCCTGTCCGATCTGTAGCTTGGACGCATCATTCGAGGTTACCTTTTGAATCAGTGCCAGAGCCTCTTTTCCGCGCACAATGAATTCTCCCATGTGCGATACATCGAAAACCCCTACCCCATTGCGCACTGCAAAGTGCTCTTCTTTGATCCCGGAATAGGAAATCGGCATGTTGTAGCCGGCAAATTCAGCCATTTTTGCGCCAAGCGAAAGATGGCGATTTGTTAGTGGTGTATTTTTCATTGAGTAGTTATTGTCTGTTTTTGGAAGTCGGGACAAATGCCATAACAGAGCATATTAATTAGTTAACAGTTACCTGCGTAATCAAATCTCCTGCCCGAATCTGGTGTACTGTTTCCATCCCCGAAACAACTTTTCCGAAAATGGTGTAGTTGCCATCCAAATGCGGTGTCGGCGAGTGGGTAATAAAAAACTGTGTGCCTTCCGTGTGGTTACCTGCCGAGGCCATGCCCAGGTAGCCTTCGTCGTCGTAATAGAGCGGTCCCAATTCGGAGCGGATCGTATAGTCTAAACTGCCATAGCCGTCGCCGCGCGGGCAACCTCCCTGGATGACGAAATTGGCGACCACGCGGTGAAAGTTTTTGTCTTTAAAAAAGTTGTCTTTCGCCAGTTGGACGAAATTGGCTACCGAGCCGGGTGCTTCTTCCGGCATAAGCCGAATGCGGATTTCACCGCGCGATGTTGCAATGACCGCCTCAGGTCGGGCACTTAACCCGTCAAGAACGGCCCAGGGTATTGGGTGGTTGTAGTCTACTTTTTTGGGAGGCGAAGCTTTGCGGCCCCGCAGGTAGTCAATGGTTTGTTTCAGTTCGTTGTAGGTTTCAATTTCCCGGGGCAGTGAAAGGTTGGCTAAGGCCGAATCCAGGTGTTTCAGCGTATCAATGTACAAGGGATATTCCCGGGCTGGTTCCCGCAGTGCCGAAGCTGCTACGGCAATCATGCCGGGGTCGCCGCCCCGGATCGCTTCTTTGAAACGGATGGCCAGGTCTTTGGCAATGCGGCGGTGATTGGCGCCGAAAAATGCTTTGAAATCCGGTCGGGCACTGATGCCAGCCAGCGCTTCAACAGCAGCAGTTCGTACCACAATGTGCTGATTGGGATTGGCTCCTTCCCGGAAAATGAACCGGTAGTTCCAGCCAAACTGAGCCAGGGCACGCAGCGCTGCCGCTTTTGCCTGGGGTGTTTGTGCCTGCAAAAACCGCACGCGTAGTTCTTTATTGATGGCGTCGAGGTATTTGGCAAATGTTTTTGGCATGTATTTGTTTGCTGCCGCATACATTTCCAGTTGTACAGGCCAGGGCATAGAGTCTTTGGCTAATTTCCAGTAAATCCCGGCGTCTTCGGGCTTCCCTTTTTCAACAAAATACTGTGCTGCGCGAACTGCTACATGCAGGTTGGCGTCTGTAAGAGCCCCCTGTATGGCAGGCTGAACTTTTTTATACGAATAATCGGTCAGGGCGCGAATGATGTTGCATTTCACCCGATAGTCAGGTTCACTCCCGAGGCGGTCCAAAAGAGCCATAAGAGCGGTCTGGGTGCGGGCCTTGCCAAGGCCAACGGCAATGGCCATGCGGATGTTGGCATTCGGCTCCTGTTCAAAGGCAGTGATCAGTGGGATGGCTGCAACGCTGTCTATTTTCAGATCGCGGGCACGCAGGAGGTAATTGGCCGCTACCTGCCTCGCCGGGTCCGGATATCCTTTATTGGATGCCAGTTCAATCATCCGGGCGGTACCTTCTTTACTGATTTTATTGCGCAGTGCAAACCGGTAAATTCCGCGAGCCTGCCCCAATAGCAGCAGGGTATCGTGCGCCTGGTAGGTACTGATCGTGCTGAGTGCTTTGAGCGCGGCCGTATCCCCGCATTTTCCGATGGCTTCCAGAATAGCACTGTTGGCACCGGCGAATAACCCAAAGGTATCCTGCCGGTCAAAGGAAGCAATGAGCTGGCCTTGAGCCTGTGCACTGCCAATCTGACCAATGGCGTAAGCTGCAGCAGCACGCACCTGGTCTATGGGGTCGGCCAGCAATAGATAGAGGCTGTCCAAAGCGGCTGAATCGCGGATAGAAGCAAAGGCAAGTGCCGACAAATAGCGGTACGACGGGTCTTGATGCCGGAAATACGCATAAAGACTATCGGCAGCATGGCGGTCCTGAAGGTCGTGTATTTTTCTAAAAATGGGGTCCCGGAGGTCAACCCGGATATCCGTCAGCACTGCTTCTTCGCTGCGCGGCACGCAGGCCACAGACAAAAGGAGCAAGGATAAGCTTATGTAAGTCAGTAGTTTGTAAAAAGGCATTGTAGGCGCTTTTGATAATGTCTGTTTTTAGGGTATGCCCGGCCTAAAGCCTCCGGTCCAAAATTTTGGACAGGGACTGAATAGGCATATACCACGCTGTAAAAATAGAAAAATTTGCCGTTGCTAAGCCATTCCCTGAATTATTAGGCCTGCGTACACACCCCTTCCGGTGAGGTCGGCAGGTTTGGTCGCTGTTTGTTTTTTATAATTTTTTGTTTTAAATATTGACAAATTAAAACAAATCATGTATTTTTGTATTCAAATAGTCCATGTTATGAGCGATCTGCAAATTCTGGTCAGCAAAAAAGGAACAAAAGTGGTCACGGCCACCAACCTTCATTACGTACTCCAACTGCCGAATCACCACTATGGTATGAATCTAAAAAGGTGGTTAAGTGAGGTTTATGAATTCAGGGATGGCATTCGCAAGCCTGCAGGCATGCAGGATTACGCCAAGCGTCAGCTCAAAGGCAATCTGGTGGTAGAAGACTACTATCTTTCAATTGAATTCGCCAAACTGATTGTTTTGCAATCGCGCAGCAAGTTCAAACAAAAATATGCCCGGCTGTTGTTGTCGCTGGAAGACCGGGTGGAAAATGCTGAATTGCTCAACAAAGAGCAGGTCGTGGCCATTCTGGACATCGTTCGGGCCATGGGGCTGGTTTCGTGTCAGGAATCATGCGAACGCGGCCACCAACAGGTTTACGAGCAGCAACACGACGGCAGCCATCCCGCTGAATGGTGGAAACACCGGGCTGAAATTCTTGGCTATTCTGCTGAATCCCTGCGTGAACAAATGAAAGCATTGGGTAAAAATGCCCGTGGAAAATCACAGCGCGAAATGCTCATCCATTTAGACAAATACGAAATCGTTCGCACGGCGGTCATTGACCTTTTCATGGCTATGGGCAAAACCGACCGCTACGCACGCTATGTAGGCGACGTGGCAAAAAGTTTTGCAGAAGAAATGCAGGTGGAAATTTTTGACGACCGGGACGCTTCCATGAATTTTATGCGGGATGCAGAGCTGGTGGTGGCACAGGAAGTCCGAAATATGGAACGCAATGGGGTTTTGGCTGCTTGGGGATAATCTCAATGGAGCTATCTGCTCATAAAGGCAGGCCCTGTTCAGCTACCAAAATAATTTTCCCAATATGTTTGCTGCTTTCCATCAATTCATGTGCCTGAACCGCTTGTGAAAAAGGGAAACTGGCAAACACCATCGGCTTAAAAGCCCCGCTTTCCAATACAGGCCATACCTTCTGTAAGACTTCTGCTGCGAGTGCTGTTTTAAAGGCGGTTTCTCTGGCTCGCAAGGTACTTCCCGTAATGGTGATCCGTTTGAGCATCATTTTCATAATGTTCAGGTTTACCTGATTGCCTTGCATCGCATTGATATAGACCAAACGGCCGTCGGGGCGGAGCACATTGAGGTTTTTGTCAAAATAATCCCCCCCTACCATATCCAGAATCACATCAATACCCGTTGTGGCCAGGGTGGCTTCAAAATCTTCTGTTTTATAATTAACAAACCGGTCTGCACCCAGTTCCAGACAAGCCTGCCCTTTTGTTTCCGAACCAACTGTGGTAAAGACTTTTGCACCAAAAGCTTTTGCCAACTGGATGGCCGTAATTCCAATGCCACTGCTCCCCCCATGCACCAACAGGGTTTCACCTGCCTGCAAACCTCCCCTTTGAAAGACATTGTGCCAAACGGTAAATACAGTTTCGGGCAATCCGGCGGCCTCCACTGCGCTGAATCCTCTGGGAATCGGGAGGCAATGGCCTGCATCAACGGCTACGTATTCTGCATACCCTCCACCAGCCACTAAGGCGCAAACACGGTCGCCGGGTTTCCAATGCGTTACAGAAACACCGCATGTCTCGATGACACCTGCTACTTCCAATCCGGGAATGTCCTGAGGTGCTCCTGCCGGAGCGGGATAACGCCCCATGCGCTGTGCTACGTCGGGTCGGTTTACTCCGGCGGCCTCCACCTGTATCCGCACCTCGTTTGGGCCGACTTGCGGCATTGGCCGTTCCTGTAATTGCAATACGGAAGGTGTTCCGGGTGTGGTGATGATGATGGCCTTCATTATTTTCTTTTAATTCAACTCCTTCCGGTCAATATGCCGGGGAAACTACAAATATCGGCGATTTGCCATTGTTTTTCGTGCGGGAAGTGATTGAAAAGTTAGTTGTTGCCCCGATTGTTGGCCTGCAATTGGCCCATACGAGTTTATTCCTCATTCCTCTTCTCCCCTTTTTCCGGTATTCGATAACCCTATTTTAAATGGATTGAACCTCGGGCTGAAACCCTTCATTTTTGCAGCATCAAAAAAACAAACGGGGCAATGATCCGAACATCCGTTTCCCGCGTAAGTGATCCCGAACTCCAAATATAAAAACACTTATTAATCAATTCAAATACCTAATCCACTATGAGACTGGTAGCTTACCTTCTTGTGACAGGATGCTTCATCCTGTCATCACTTAATCTTTATGCCGCAACGTTTGTAGGTGGTTTTGAGGGCAATATCTGGTCCGACCCCCGAAACTGGTCGCCCCAACAAGTGCCTAACGACGAAGCCATCGTGCCGGAGAACAAACATGTCGTCGTAGACGGCCCTATCTCCGTTGGCACGTTGATATTAGGCGGTACCCTTGCCGGCGACGGCAATCCCAACTCCAAACTGACCATCACTACCGGCTTTAGCTGGACGAATGGCCTGGTGAACGTTCCTGTCTACCTTGGAAATGGCTGTGCTGCGCTTTGGCAAGGCAGTTTGGGTCTAAACGCCAATCTATTCAACTTTGGTGAAGTGACAGTGAGCGCCAATGTATTCATCAGCTACTCCACACTCAAAAACGAGGCAGAGGGGGTATTGAATCTCACTGATGGCTTCAAATTACAGATAATCAACAATCCAGCGATCCTCGACAACTATGGAACCATTAGGCGGACAGGGTTGGGTGGTATTTTCCAAATTTTATTGGGAAACCACATCAACCGGCCCGGCGCGGAAACGATTGTTGAAGCCGGAGAATTGTATGCATCGGGTCTCGACAATTATGCGCCCATCAACATTGCAACCGGAGCGACCTTTCACAGCCATGATTTCAGGATTTTTAACGGAACAACATTTACCGGTGGCGGGCTGCTGAAATCAACCGGCAACGGCATGTACATGAATAATACCGAACTGATTACCATTGATGTAGCCAATACCGAATTGAACAGCCAGGGCATCAAAGAAACGGGCCAGATTAACTTCCCCCATCATTTGGACTGGAAGACCGGAACACTGTTTGCACAGGTTACTTTTACTCCTGGCAGCATTGTTGACATCAATCCCGGCGGCCTGAAAGGCATTACCAACACTACCGTTAACCATGGAACGATCAACGTCAATGATTCCTTTGGATTCGATATTGGCAGGCTTGATAACCATGGCATTATGAACCTCAATGGCGCTTTTACCAATGGAATCTACCATGCCTCAGAAGGCATCCACAATTACGGCGTCATCCAAAAGCCCGGGGGTGCAATAGGTACTTACAATATGGGCGTTCAGCTTTTTAACGAACCCGGCGGACAGCTTTTGGTGCAACAGGATGAATTGCATTGCAGCGGTAACCTTTTTAATTCAGGTGAAATCATCGTTTATGCCGGCGCAACCCTCCGGTCTAATTTTACCGAAACAAGAAATGGCAGCACCTACTCTGGCCCTGGCACGTTTATCATTCAAAGCAATGGTTTGAATGCTGCCAATACAACTCCTGTTACGCTTGATTTTTCTGAAATGGTGATCAATGCAAGCCTCAACGGTGCAGGCACTGTGATCCTGACTGGGCAAGTTGACTGGATAGCCGGTACTTTTGCCGCACCGGTAATCCTTGCAAACAGCAGTATTGTTGATATGAACCCGGGCGGGGCACATGGCGTTACCGGTACAACCACCAATGATGGAACCCTGAACATCAACACCAGTTTTACCTTAAGCGCTGGCCAAATTATCAATAATGGCTTATTTTCCCTGAATGGCCCACATGCCATTGGCATATTTTTTGGCACGCCGGGCATTTTTAACCATGGCACTATACTTAAAACAGCTACTTCGGGCGGAACTTTCAACATGGGAGTTCCCCTCACCAACCATAGCAGTGGCAGCGTAGCAGTGGAAAACGGAGAACTCTACGTAGCATCAAGTTTTACCAATGCCGGAAGTCTCAACGTATCAGCGGGTGCCACTTTTCGGGCCAACCAAACCGTTGTTCAAAACGGGGCAAGCTTCACAGGAGCAGGCACTTACCTCATTTCTTCAACTGGCCTTACAGCAAATAATACGGCAAACGTAAACTTCGACATTGCAGAGACCGAATTTTTGGCTTCTCTGAATGGGACCGGGATGATCACCTTCAGTCAGCATGTTTCCTGGAAAAATGCTAACCTCAATTGCCCGGTTACCATTGCTGCCGGCGGTATACTCGACCTGCTGGCTCCCGGTGCGCACGGAATTGGTAACAGCATAACACTCACCAACCATGGCACGATAAACGCCAACGTTAGTTTCGGCGGGGGCACTGTTTTCAACAACGGCACACTTTACCTCACAGGCGGTACCAGTGCCAGCAGCACAATCAACAACGCTGGAACCTTAGTTAAAAATACAGGGGGCAATGTAACCATCTCCTATCTCAACAATATGGGTACGGTACAAGCACTCGGGGAAAACCTATTCCTCAATGGACTCACCAATGCCGGGGCCATCAATGTTGCAGCAGGTGCCAACGTCCTGTTGGATGGTTACAATAACAATACCTTCGAGGCTGGCGGGAGCATCAACGGTGCGGGAGTTTTTACCCTGGCAGCCCCGCTGACCGCCAATGGAAATGCCAGTATTGGGGTACAAACCTTTGTACTTGCAGCGACTTATTATGGCATTTCCGGCGTAGGCGTCCTAACTTTCAGCCACAGTTTTGAATGGCAAAGCGGCTCTATTGGCAACATCGTTGTGATCGAAACAGGTGGCGTTATGAACATCAGTGGTGTCGATTTCAAAAATCTGAGCGGTACGTTGACCAACAACGGCACCGTGAATTGCGATGCTGACCTGGATATAAGTCCTGGTGCCATCATCAACAACAACAGCATTTTCCACCTGACGAATGGAAGTTTATTTGGCCCGTCCTACTACGTTGCAGGCGACTTTAACAACGCTGGCAACCTAAACAAATCCTCATCGGGCACCCTGCTTTTCAATACGTTCCTCAATAACCTGGCTGGAGGTTCTGTTTTAGTAAACAGTGGCACCCTTGAAACAGGGAAATTGGACAATGCTGGCAGCATAACCATTGGCGCAGATGCAACACTCACGGTAAATGATGGCAGTAACCTTACAGGCGGTGTCGTCTCCGGCAGTGGTACGCTGCGCATTGCGGCGAATGGCTGGAACCTGGCCAGCAATTTGATTGTCAGTTCTTTAACTCTTGAAATTGCCGGTAATCTCAGCAGTTCTACTGGTGCAACACTCGAATTGGAAAGCACAGCAACCTGGTTTTCCGGAGATATTTCCGTACCGGTAAACATTGCGACAAGTGGCGTTTTCAGCACCGAAAGTTATGGCTCCAAATACATTTCTGCCAACCTGGTTAACAGCGGCGTTTTCAACAGCAATGCAGGCTGGTACACCGATGGTAGTGTGACTAACAATGGCCAATTTTTTGTAGCTGGCGAGGGTACATTTTCCAATTATTCAGGCCAGGTTTTTTCCAATACAAATTCCGGATTGTTAAAAATCCAGAACAACCCATTTGGCGTGTATGTCAATATTCAAATGGTAAACGACGGAAGTATCGTCATCGAAGAAGGTCAGGCTTATCTGCAAAACGGCCTGACCAACAACGGAGCGTTGACCATTGAAACAGGCGCTGCACTCCTACTTGGTGGCAATGATTTTTTCAACAGTGGCTCTACATTGAGCGGCAGTGGCCGGCTGGAAATCAGCAATTCCCTAACCCTGAATACCCCATTGTCATTTTCGGGAGAAAAATTCGTACTCTATGGCAATTTATCAGGAGTTGCAGATTTGAACATCCTTTCTGCCATGGAATGGAATTATGGCAATATCCAAACCGATGTGACCATTACATCAGGTGCAACACTCGAAATAGGCGGTGGCAGCGGCGGTGGTGGCGGCGGTTCTTTAACCGCACCATTTCCTGCGATGGTTTCCGAACAGAGCAAGCCCGGCCCGATAAGCGATTTTTCGGCCAAATCCAAATCTTCGTCTTTAGAAAAATCGTTCTACGGGCAAGTCCTTTATGCCAGCATTACCAATAATGGCACAACGACCCAGGAAGGCGGCTATGACATGGACAATGGCACCTTTACAAACAACAACCTGCTCATTACCCATTATGGTGGTATCCACGATGGCGGCAATGGCGGCATCCTGAACAACAATGGAACCTGGCAGGTAGATGGTTACTTTGAATGCTATATTTCAGCTGTCAACAATGGCATCTTGAATGGCATTGGCGAACTGGATTTTCAACCCGAGTTTGAAAATAATGGCACGGTAGCTCCTGGTTTTTCGCCCGGACAGTTGAGCTTTACCAACAACTATCAGAACGGCGTCCAACTCAATATGCAAGTAGAAAGCAGCGCTGGACCGGGTGTCGGGCACGACTACCTAGAGGCAGGTGACAATCTATTGCTTGGCGGGGCGCTCACGGTCACCGAAACAGGATCGCCACTTGACGGCACTTATACGATCCTCCATTGCAATGGTGGCCCCGGTTGCCGCACCGGAGTTTTTGCCAACACGTCCATTCCCATGGGCTACCAGTTGTCGTATACAGGGGAGTCCGTTATTTTGATCAAAGGTATGCCCATTCAGTTATCGCCTGCCGACACAACGATATGTGCTGGTAACCCGGTAACTATAACCGCACCGGCTGCTGAATCTTATGCCTGGAGTACGGGTGAAAATACCCAGTCAATTGAGGTTTATCCTTATGAAACCAGTACTTACTATGTTACCGTTAACTACTCCGGCGGCGGCGGCGCATTAGGAAATGCGACAGTGCAGGTTGCCTACCAGCCTTATGTCAACATTGATCCTTATTATGCGTATATCTGCCAGGGCGAATTGGTAACGCTGACGGCCTACAGCAGTGACGAAAACTACCTTTGGAGTACCGGAGAAACAACACAGTCCATTGCAGTGAGTCCAAATGAAAGCACCAGTTATTCGGTTACAGTAACCAATGCAGCCGGGTGTACAGCGTCAACCTCTGTTTACGTTGAAGTAGCTGGCGAAGCTGCCGTTCCGGAAATTACGGATGTTCCGGCTACTTTATGCCAAAGCGAATCTCCTATTTATTTACATTATTACCAGGGCGGTTATTATGGCGAATGGAGCGGTCCGGGCGTGTTCAATAGCTATTTTGATCCGACAGGGCTTTCCGGCCAACAGACGCTGACTTTCACCCCTTATCCAAGTCAGTGTTCGACTACGGCCACCTGGAGCATTGATGTAATTATTAGCGCCACCTGGTACGCTGATGCAGACGGCGATGGCTATGGCAATGCCGCAATTGCCCAAACCGCATGCTCACAGCCCGAAGGCTACGTCAGCAATGACGACGATTGCAACGACAGCAACCCCGGCATCAACCCCGGAGCATCCGAAACCTGCAACGGCACTGACGATGACTGCGATGGCCAAACTGATGAAGGCGTCGGTTGCGGTACAGATGCTGATGGAGATGGGTATACCAACGAACAGGGCGATTGTAATGATGAAAACCCAAATATCCATCCGAATGCGCCTGAAATATGCAATGGTGTGGATGACGATTGTGACGAATTGATTGACGAAACCACTTTAATCATTGATCCGGTCGTTGTTACCCACGTCGCATGCGGAGGTGGAAATACAGGTGCCGTAGACATCACCGTAAGCGGCGGCACTCCTGGCTACACCTACCAATGGTCAAACAACCGCACGACTCAGGACATCAGCAATGTTGGTGCAAACACCTATTCGGTGACAGTGACTGACGCGAACGGCTGCACAATGGTCGCTTCTGCAACGGTGAACCCTAAATTGGCACTCACGCTGAGCAAAACCAACACGACCTGTAACGGCGGTTCCGATGGCACTGTTACTGCCAATATAACTGGAGGGACGCCCGGTTATACTTACCTCTGGAATACCGGAGCAACTACGCAGACCATCGAAAATCTTGGTATTGGAACGTACTCGGTCACGGTTACTGATGCCCTCGGTTGCTCGCGCACTAAATCTATTAATGTGGGACAGCCGGCAGCCATCAGTGTGAGTGGAACCGTACAACACGTCACTTGCAATGGAACTGCAAATGGCAGCATCACGATCAGTCATAACAATGGTACAGCACCGTTTACTTATGCCTGGAGCGATGGTGTCTTCAGCATGAATCGCACGGATCTTGCTCCTGGCTCTTACACCATTACCGTAACGGATGCCAATGGCTGTACACGCAGCCGGGCGTTTAATGTGACCGAACCAAATGCGCTGGAACTCAGTTTTTCTGTGTACCATGTGACTTGTAATGGTTCGGCGGATGCCAGAATTATTACAACAACAACAGGTGGGAAAAAATACCCAACCTCAGCCCTTTGCAACAATGAACGTTACTGTTACAACTGGAGCAATGGCGCTACCTCACGCAATCTTTCCGACCTGGCACCCGGCGTATATGGCCTTACAGTGACCGATGCCAATGGCTGCACCATTACAGGTTCCGTGACCATTGATGAACCGGATGCTCTGGAAATTACAGAAGTTGGCATCATGGTTTTGCCCAATGGAAAATACCAGTTGGTAGTGACTGCATCGGGAGGAACCCTTCCTTACCGCTATCGGCGCATTCCTGGTGGTGGCTATCAGGTTTCCAATGTATTGAACAATGTTCCGGCAGGTAGTTATCAGATTGTAGTACGCGATGACAACTCCTGCACAGATACCCTGGAAATTAGTGTGCCGGCCAACGCTGAGGGTTTGAGCATAGAAGAACCGGAAGCAGGCAATTTAATTGCCGCTAATTCCGAAGATGAAGTACCTTCAATTTATCCTAATCCTGCGCAGGATCTGTTCTATGTAAAATTACCGGAAATGCCTGAAAATGGGTTCATCCGGATTTTTGAAATGAACGGGCGGGTAATTGCAGAACAAAAGCTCATACAGGGTACGGATTTGTATCCTTTCTATACAGACGATTGGCAAGCTGGCATTTATCTGGTATATATCCAGAAGGGGCAGGTAAACCAAACCCTTCGATTGGTGATAACAGTCAGGTAAATCTGGCAGAATGTTTTTTCGGCAGTTGGCCTAACCATGAGTCCTGCAAATTTTGGTAAAAAAAGACCTTGGAGAAGCCATCTGTTTGTAGAAAATAACCAAAATGAATCTTTCCACCTCGGAGAGGTTGCACACGACCACCATGATGTCAAACGGTTCCTGAGCTTGTCGAAGGATCGTCATGGCCTGTGCGACCTCTACGAGTTTTTTTTAATTAATTGATTTAAAAAATAGTTATATTGTTTTAAACCTAAATCCGGGTCTTAATAAAATTTGCCGCTCACAGCCCGTTGATGGATTCCCGCACAAGCGCTTAAATCAACACAGAGCCTCATCATCGGTTAACCATCCCGTTGATGTTTATTTGCAAAGCGCAACTCAATAAACACCAGCCCACAAATCACAACGATTTCAAGCAGGAAATAACTGACCCCCAAAAAGGTCAGTTGGGCATAAAAATAAATAACGAGTGCGATTGTCAGGCAACAATAAAGCAGATTTGCTATTGCAATTATTCTAAGAAAAGGCTGCCAGTTGGCTCCAATGAAAAAAAAGCAAAAAATGGAATAACAAGCAAAAAATAATGCAATTAGCGCCAGGGTATTAAGTATGTTTAGGGGCATTCCAAAATACCCGTTGAATGCAGTCAGGACTACCCCTATTAAAAAAGCGGTCGAAAAAGCCCCCAGGCCGTCGAGCAGGAAAAGCTTTTTGGGGCTTAAAGTCATTGGATTCATCCGATGTGTTTTTTTAAATTTTCTTTTACAATGCAATGGTTTCAAAAGCCACTGCGGTACTGATTCCACCCCATTCCTTCGTTCGGGGTGTTTCGAAAAATCGCCATCATTCCACCTTCATTCCCACAAGTTCCTGCACTCCCTGATACCACCTGAGGCTTACGACTTTGCCACCCGCAGAAGCAAATGTGATCCTGGCTTCTACTACCCGGAGGTAAAATTCATCGTTGGATTTAGCGAACATCTCAAACCGAACCTGGCCTGTTGCCTGGCCAAAAAGGCGGTTGCCTTCGCGGGTAATGGTGATGAAAAATCCAGGCGACAGCTCGTATTTGCCCACATAAGATTCTAATATAGCGGGGTCAACGTAGACAGCCGCTTCGGGAACTTTCACGCCGAGGGTGACCAGCATCGAAATGGCATTGGTATTGGTGGGATCGAGTTCCAGCGATTTGTTGTAATTTTCAATGGCCAATTCTTTCTGGCCGTCTTTCATAAGGGCTTCGCCATAACTGTCATAGACATTTGACGAATTGGGAAATTCCAATACATTGACATTGAAGATGGTGAGGGCTTCTTTCACTTTCCCTGCCTGCAGGTAATTATATCCTAGTGCATTGAGTTCGCCCTCATCAAAATCGTAAGCATCCGGCTGATTTCCTTTTAAATCGAGGTAGGTCAACCAGGCAGCTTCTGCATCTTTGGCGTCAGCTGCTTTTTTGAGCGCAATTGCCCCGGATCTTTTGACTTCGATCAGTTTTGCATTTGAATTCAGCAGGTGAAACCCGATATCATCAGCACCTTTGGTGGAGTTGGTGAGTACCACCACCCCTTTTCCGGTTTCTTTAACAAAACCTGCAAACGTACGATAACCTCCTGTGCCGCCATTGTGCCAGATCACATCCCCTTCGGCGCCTTTCGAGATGTGCCAGCCCAATCCTACCCGGGTACCACCTCCCACTTTGTCGTGGCGGGGTTGGTGCGACATTTGCATAGCGCGTTTCAGTTTACTTTTTTTAAGGCCCATATTGGCGGCGACGTATAAAAGCATGTCGTGCAAAGAACTTCGTATGGCCCCCGCTCCGGCTAAGGTTGGAATGTCCCAGTTCGCTGCGGGTTCACCATCGCTGTGCCCGATTGCTAAGTTTTGTCGCATGCGGTCGTCGAACGTAATTTTGGTACTGGTCATACCCAACGGTAAGGCAATTTTTTCTACCACCAGCGCTTCGAAGGATTTACCTGCTTTGAGCGCCAGAATATGACCGAGCAGCCCCTGAGCGAGATTGGAGTATTCATATGCCGAGCCAATGTCACGGGTCAGGGTACAGGATTTCAAAAAAGCATAAAGTTGCTCCACAGTATAATCGGCGTAGGGATTAGACGGATTGGCAGGCATCAGGTTGGCCGGCAGGCGAGGCAGTGCCGAGGTATGGTCAGACAAGTGTCCAAGGGTGATCTGTTTGCCATTGCGGCTGGGGAGGGTCACTCCGGCAGGCAGGTATTTCCGGGCCGGAGCATTCGGGTTCATTTTCGCACTAGCCAGAAGGATGCCCGTGAAGGTTTTGGTAATGGAGCCGATTTCATAAATAGAGTGTTCGTTGACCGGTTCGCCTCCCTCGGTTTTGGTCCCAAACAGGTAATATTGTGGCCCGTATTTGTCAATGATGCCCACCACAATGCTGGGTGAATGGCCATATTCAATCCGGGCCTTTATGCTCTTGACGACGTCTTCCGGCAGTGATTTCTGAGCAAAGCCGGTTAGGGGAGAAAGGGTAATGATGAAGAGAATCAGGTGTTTCATGATGTCAAAATATGTTTATTTTGATGAGCAATTTTGCCTGCCATGGCATTGGCTTAATTATCCGCACCCTGAGCGGAGTCGAAGCCACTGTGTAAACAAAGTTACCTATTTAAATTCAACACCTATCGGGTAAGCTGAATTCAATTGTACAATGGCTGGATTTATCAAACATCCCGTGGCCTTTTGTGGGAAAGCATTACCTCACGCACCATTCTTTTCTACCCAAACCTGACCAAACGAATGCAAAACCTAATCAAAATCGCTTTCCAACATTCATACCTGTTGTCTGCCTTTTCCCTTCCAACCCTCCCACCCTTCCAAAAAATCCGTACATTCGCTCATCCTACACGACGAGCACCAGAATGAAACACTTTTTCAGCGCTTGCCTGTTGGTATGCGGCTTTGTGTTGCCGCTCCAGGCACAATATGGTTTGGCCGATGTCAAAGTATATGCCTTCGATGAAGGCTTGAGCCACCGCATTGTCTCCAAAATTTTGCAGGACCGGGAAGGCTATATCTGGATCGCCAATCTGAAAAACGGCCTCAATCGATTCGACGGCTATGAATTCCTCAGCCGCCAGCAAGACATGCCTTTCGACGCCATTACCGATATGGTGATGGATGAACAAGGCACCATCTACATGTCCAACCCTGGCTACCTGACGATTTTCCGCCCTGCGCTCAACCGGTTTGACACCCTCCGCATCCACCAGAATAATGCTACACGCCGGGAAGTCCTGTCGCCCTACAACCTGATGCGCGACCCATCCGGACAGCTTTGGATGGCAGCCTACGACGAACGCACGGCAGCAACCTACATTCAGATGGCTAACCCGGGGCAGCGGCAATGCAGGCGATTGTTTCAGGCCCCCGGCACCTATGCCCGGCGCCCCATCGCAAGCTTTGGCGACTTCGTTTATGTAGGCGCTTTTGAAAATGAATTGTGGCAATTGGACCGCCAAGGCAATATCCTGCAAAAACATCAACTTCCGCTCAGTGGTGGCGGTCGCCAAAACAGCCGCATCGTACAGTTGCAGGCCGATCCTGACGCACTTTGGATTTTACTGGCCAATGGCAGGCTCTTCAGGATGCCGGCAGGAGGCTCCCCCCGGTTTGAGCCGCATCCGCTGAATGCACAAATCGGGCGGCGCGCAACGGGGCTGGCTGCTTCGCTCCTCGTAGAAAATAACGGCCAGGTGTGGATTGGCGGGCTGGGCATGCTGCTTCAATACGACAACAATACAGGGAAACTGACCGACTACGACGAACCGGTGCGACAACTCATCAAAAATACCTGTCTTTACAAACAAATCTACCGCGACCGCTCCGGCGTGTTGTGGGTAGCCTCAGACTTTGGAGCAGTAAAAATCATCCCTGCCGACAACCTTTTCACGCACTACCTTAGCGGCGGCAGCGAATACTGCAACAATGTTTTTTGCAGTACGCGCGGCATCACCGAAGACGAACAAGGGCGCATATACATTTCTTACTACAATTCCATTCACGTACTCGACCCCCAAACCAACAACATCCGCCTGCTGTTTCCAACCAGCGATTTTTTCAATTACCCCTTTGGCATTACTTATCACGACAAAGCGCTCTGGACCGGCAACGGGTTGCGGATTGACCTCGCTACGCTCAAGGTGGATACCATTTTTAAAAAACCAAATATTGACCTCGGGGCAGTCACCGCCGACAGCGAGGGCATGTTATGGTTTGGCTACCAGCACTGGTTGTACCGCTACGATCCGCGTACGCGCAAACTCAGTGAATTCAAAGACAAGCGTGGAAAATGGACAGAAGACGATGGCAGTATCAGTTACCTGCATCAGGGCCGGGACGCTCATATCCTCTGGGTTGGGACCCTGAGCGATGGCCTCTACAAAATAGACAAGCGCAGTGGCCGGGTGGCACACTACCACACGAAGGCAGGCAGTCCGGTGAAACTGAACAGCAATCAAATCAATGCCATTTACGAAGCCGAAAACAACGTCCTCTGGCTGGCTACAGCCAAAGGGGTGCACCGCATTGAGCCCGCTAACAACCAGTTGCGCGTTTTTAATTCCCTCGACGGATTGCCCAACGATTTCATCAACGGGCTCCTGTCGGAAGGTGATTCCTGTATCTGGGTGAGCACCGACAACGGGCTGTGCCGGTTTAGTCTGCAAAAAGAAGGGTGCGCCAATTTTTTTCAGCAAGACGGCCTTTCTTCCAATGAATTTAACCGCATTTCTTTTCACCGCTCGCGCGACGGGCGCATGTACTTCGGAGGATTGAACGGTGTGAATGCTTTTTACCCCGGCAGGCATTTTCTGGAACGCAAAAGCGAAGCCCGCGAAACGCCTATCCTCCTCACCAATTTCATGCGTTATGACGGTGATAGCCTTTACAATTACAACGACGGATTGGCCGATATGAAAGAAGTCGAGTTGACGCACCGCGACATCTCCTTTTCGTTCAGCTTTGCACTGGCCGACTACAAACATCCGGCCCAAAACACCTTCAGTTATTACCTGGCAGGTTACGACAAAGAGTGGTCACTGCCCTCTACCGCCAACGTGGCCAGGTATCAAAATCTGCCTGCCGGCGAATATATTTTTCGGGTACGAGCGCGCTACAGTAAGGACGAATGGAATCGCCAGGAGCTGCGTATCCGTGTGATTGTCAAAGAAGCGTATTACCAATCAGCCTGGTTTCAAACGCTTTGTGGAATGCTATTGCTTGGCGGCATCTGGGGGGGGTTGCAATACCGGATCATGACCATCCAGAAAAGCGAAGAGGAACTGGAACGCCAGGTAGGGCTGCGCACACAGGAATTAGAAAGCGAAAAGAAAAAATCGGAGGAATTGTTGCTCAACATCCTGCCTGCGGGAATTGCGGATGAATTGAAACAAAACGGCTCGGTCAAAGCCCGGCGCCACGAACTGGCAACCGTCATGTTTTCAGATTTTAAGAATTTTTCCCGCATTTCTGAGTTGATGGAACCAGAGGAATTGGTCACCGAAATTGACCTCTGTTTTTCTGCTTATGACGAAATAATCGGGCGGCACGGCCTTGAAAAAATCAAAACCATCGGCGATGCTTACCTCTGTGTAGGCGGCATCCTGAGTAACGAAACCGACGAAGCCGTGCGCGTCATCAAAGCGGGTTTGGAAATTCAGGAGTTCATGAAAAACCTGGCCCTCGAAAAGCAAAAAAGCAATCAGCCCTATTTTGAAGCGCGTATAGGCATCCACTCCGGCCCCCTCGTGGCGGGCATTGTGGGCATCAAAAAATTTGCTTACGACATCTGGGGCGAAACCGTCAACATCGCTTCCCGCATGGAAACCTATGGCACAGTAGGCAAAGTCAACCTTTCTGAAACGACCTACCACTTGGTGAAAGATCATTTCGTTTGCACACCCAATGGCCGGTTCAACGAGCATCAAACCGACCTGGAAATGTACTTGGTGGAAGCCCCTGTTCGTATGCTCTCCGAAACCTGATTCCAGCCTTATTGCGGCTTTGCCCAGAATAAGGCCGGATTATTCGTTTTGTATTGAATGATGCGCCCCTTTTCCCCAAGGAGCCTCTCCTCTTTATCTGGCCCTTGCTTGAAATAATCTAAAGGAAGCAACTGGATGTAAGCAACGTCTTTCCCTTTTTCGCGGGTTTCCAGGTCGTACTGACTATTGACGGGACACTCCAGCAGGTAGAGGTTTTTAGCCATATAAGTAAAGAGATAGTATTCTTTGTTTTGCGAAGTCCGGTTATTCCAGTTGGCATTCGGATTGATAATCAATGGTTGATCGTCAATGATTCGTTGCCGCACTTCCTCAATGCTCAACAAATCTCCTTTTTCATTCATGACATAAGCATCAAAAGTAGGATCAACCCATATCCATTTGTCTAAGGAAGGCACAAAGACCATGTTGATGACATGGCAATCCATATCAACACCAAGGCTGTCTTTCGGCAGGCAGGTAATCAGTCTGGAACGGATCCCCAGCGACAAATAGCACTCGTTCAACACTGTAGCCAGGCCCCGGCAGTTCAGTCCCCGGTTGTCTTGTTTGCATTCCCGGATCATGGACATGGCATTTTTAACAACTGGATTGTCGTGATTGCCATCGTGCGGGATCAGGGTGTGAATCCAGTGGCAGAGGTTCAGGATTTTTAAAACATCACTGCCTTCACCGGCAATGGAATCGAGGTTAAAGGCTTTGCGCAAAGCTACCAGATTGGGGTCATCGGCAGATTGGTAAGTGAATTTTGGCAGGCTCCGCTGGTCAGCAGGGTTGTATTTGGCTGCTTTTCGCAAAATATATTGGTAATCGCCTACATTCCGCAGCGGCGCAATGGCGGCTTTGAAACGTTCTTCGTTCCGGATATTGTCAAGATCGCTGTCTTGCAGGATATGGCTGTAATTGTACCACCCAAAGGCTATGGACTTTTCTAAGCTTTCGATGGCTGGCGTTTTATCGTTGAGCAGCGAATACGTGCAACTGAGGTCGTAATAAGCGCCTGCCACTTCCCGTGCGTACTGTTTCTGCTCTTTTTGATCCAATTTGTTATAAATGGCCAAATATTCTTTCATTAGTTTTTCGTATTCCTGCGGGTTCCGTTGTTCATAAGCCTTGTAGAAAAGTTCGCCCTGCTTTTTGTCAAAGGCTTCAAATGCAGCGTTTTGAGCATGAGTTGCAAGGCTAGCCAGAAGCAATAGCGTGAAAAAAAAGCTTTTCATGTTTTTTGTTTTTTTAGTTTACTTAATTGAGTAGTGTGAACCTGTGTGATTTACAGACCTTGTTCCAATACCCCCACCAAGCTATAATAATTACTTTTTACTTCATTCAAGTAAGCAATAATCGCTCTCCGCTTTGAAGGGTTATTTCCGCTAATTCCTTGCTTTAAAAGGCTGCGGTGTGTGTTCATAAAAAGCAATTCATGGTGCCCTGTGAGGTAATAGGAAAAAATTTGTTCCCGGCTGATTTTAGCACTTGAGTAGTCGCCTTTCAGAGTTCTGGATGGTTCATCCCAAAAATACCGCACAAGCGTAGAATCTTCAAGAATTCTGACTTGATTGGCAGAATCCCGAAAATCTTGATGATACACCATTTTTATGGTGAGCGGATTGGTTTTTTGAATGGTAGATTCTAGCCAAAAAGAGCGATTCTGCCAAAGGTTAAGATTAGCATTTTCAAGCTCATTGAGCACCGGAATCAATTGGTTTCCATAGTATTTATAGAAATAATAATTGTATTGCCATATCCCTGAACCACCAGCAAAGTTATACTTGTAAAAAACTACTGTTTTCCCATCGCGATCTTTGTAATGATCGATAAAAAAGGAGTGACGGTAAGAAACATCATGCCTGGCAATCAGTTTGTTTTTTTTAAAAAAATAAAACTCACCATCCCAACCAGCAGATGGGTGCACCGGAAAAATCGCAAACTCATTAAATTCATTTTCCCGATGATCAAATGAAAAGAAAGTTATCGGAAATCCGCTTTGCGCATACAATGTCGTATCTGCAGGAAGGTTTTTAAAAATTTTCGAGGCAAGCTCAAATTCCATGTCCCCCACTTTGCAAGCTGTTTTAAGCCTTTCAAAATCTTTCGGACTTAAGGTGACATCCAACTGTTCGGGGTTTTTAAAAATTGAGTCGGAATAAAAGGAAATAGAGTCCATCCATAGTTCAGGAGGTAAATTACCAATACTGTCGAAGAAAGCTTCCAGTTCAGCATCTGAATACAAAAGAGGGGGGATATACACAGATGTACTGCCTCCCGGAGCATTTTGCACAGCCAGACTAACACCGCTTCGATCCGGTTGGCCGCAACCGGAATAACAAATCAAAAAACTGGCAATTAGCAGGTTGTATGCAAATTCCTTCATTCCTCAAAAACGCATGCCCGATTTTTTTAATGATTCAATTTTTACAATTTAACAATCGACATGCTCTTCTTTCGCATAGAATTAGCACTTGTTCGGGATTTCACGGACAAGTGCTAAACGCTCACCTCCACGGAGACTGAATCCATCACTTCGGAAACAGTTTTTTATCTAATCCCGGCAACAGTTTTAATGCATTTTTATAGTACAATTTTTTCAGAATTTCGTCCGGCAAATCCAACCCGTACATGCGCCAGAAAGCATGGTAGCGCTTGTAGTAGGGGAAGTATTCGTCGTCGCTTTCGAGCACGCGGAAATAAGTTGGGTATTCATTGGTTTGGTAAGCATCCTTGCCAAACAGTACCCGATCCTGGTATTTTTTAAAAAAGCGGTTGGCCATGCGTGGCTGACGTCCCAGTTCGGAGATGACCGCGCCAATTTCCACGTACATGTTGGGCATTTCGTCCAGCAGTTTTCCCAGTTTTTCCAGGTCATTGGGAAACCAGCCCATGTGCGCATTGATGAAATTGGTGCGCGGGTGTTTCCGAAAAATGTCATGCGATTCGGCAATGATCGTTTCCCAGGGGGCCGGATTGTCGTCTGTGCGCTTGCGCCCCGGGTGCAGCTTCAGTTCCAGCCAGCGTTCATTCGTCTCGTCCATCGGTTCCCAAAACGCTTTTGGGTCGGCGGCGTGGATCAGCACAGGCATCCCCAGTTCGCCGCATTTTGCCCAGATGGGATCTAAACGCGGGTCGTTGATCCGGATACGGGCACCGCTTTTGTCTTTGTGTTCCATGCCCTGGCTTTTGTAAATCTTCAGGCCTCTGGCGCCAATGCTGTGGTCGTATTCCAATTGTTTGAGCGTATTTTCCAGCCAGTCGGCTTCGTCAATGCTGCGAATTTCGATGTTGGTAAAACACAAAATGCGGTTTTCGTAGCCGTACTTTTTGATGTTGTCCATGATGCCTTTAAGGGCCTGGCCACCACGCCCGCTGAGGTTGACGACGATGGCCATGTTCAGCGAATCCATCTCGCGGATCAGCTGATTCAGATCCTGCTCGGCCATGCGCCAGTGGTGGCTGTGCACATCAACAAAAGGAAAACTTGCCCTAGGAACCGGGTTTTCGGGCACCACCAACCTCGAAGGCGGGTCGTATCGTTCAAAGTCCATTCGCAGACTGGAATCAATGGGTGGGCGGTTTTGAGCCTGGAGAAAAAAGACACCGGACAATGCCAGGAAAAAGATCGCAAGACGCATGAGGACTGCAGTTAGAGTGTTTTGTAATAGGATGCGAAGGAGGCACCTTATGACAAAACTAAGGAATTAATCCCAAACACTGTATTATCCCTTCATCAACACTTGCAGGGCTTCCATATTCGCCTGTTCATCAAACACGGCCTTAATGGGAATGGTAAAACCGGGAATTACCCTGCTGGTGATGTCTTCGTCGCGAAGATAAAGATAAGGTTCAAAATAGGTCTTATCGGTAGGTTGGAGCAACAGATACTGTTCAATTCGTTCTTTTTCCGGGTCAATAATCCAATATTCAGCAATGCCATGCGCGGCGTAGTCTTCTTTTTTGGTGGTTCGATCTACCTTTTGTGTTTTTTTGGACAAGACTTCTACGACAAAATCCGGCGCAGGAAACAGCACCTGGTCTTCGTCAAAGGCAGCAGCTTTTTCAGCTTTAAAAAAGACAATGTCGGGCTCGTAGTCATTACGGGTGAGGGAGATCATCGCTTTTTCACAGAAGGTCTCTCCGAGGTTTTTTGTATCACAATAAAGGCTGATTAGCCTGGAAAGCAATTTAGTTACCTTCAGGTGCCGCATTTTAGCAGGTGAGTGGATGACCACTTCCCCATTGATGAATTCAGCTTTGGTTTGCTCATCTATCCATTCATAAAAAGACAAACGCCGGGCATGCTCCTCGGCAATGCGCTCTTTGAGTTGTTCGACCAACAACGGTGCAGTTGTTTGTCGCATGATCCGTTCTACCAATTCCTGATTCATGTTGTCAAAGTTAGGGAAAATTTTATGCTTTGGCAAACAGATGTCCTAAAAAGTCCGGCTTTGTCCGAAACACGGGGCATCTAAAAAAAAAATTTCTACTGCATGCAGCGAAACACCCACCTCCCCGATTTAGTGCATGAAACCGTCAGCGGGCCCGTTGACTTTTGCTTATTCTAAAACATTAAATCCAGCATAATGAAAAAGGTTTTCTATTTTCTCTTTCTGAGCTTAGCGCTCGCCTCCTGCCATAAAGACACGGAGGAGACAACTATCTTTGAAGAGGTGTACACGCCTCCGGTGATCAAAATCAATGGCAACATCGCCGGTCTTGTTGTCAATGAAAATGGCGACCCTATCGAGGGGGCAACCGTTCAGGTGGGCAACCAACAATTACAAACCGGACCGGGTGGCTATTTTATTTTCCGCAACATTGTACTGAACGCCAACGGCACCTATATCAAGGTGGATCAGCCAGGTTATTTCCACGCTTCGCGCCGGTTCTATCCTAAGTTGAATGCAATGAACTATACCACCCTCACCCTGATGGCAAAAAACAACACCGGACAGGTCAGCGCTACCACAGGCGGTATCGTTAATGTATTGGGAGGCGCAACTGTGAAATTGCCGGCCAATGGCATTGCAAAAGCAGACGGAACACTCTACACAGGCCAGGTGCAGGTAGCAGCCCGCTGGTTAGATCCAACAGCAGATAACCTGACCGACATCATGCCCGGCAACCTGCACGCCATCAACAGCCGTCAGGAAGAAGTGGCACTGGCAACTTTTGGGATGATGGCTGTAGAACTCACCGGAACAGACGGCTCACGCCTCAACCTGGCAAACGGTTCTAAAGCCGAACTAAGCATTCAAATACCAAGCCAGCTCCAGAGCAATGCACCCAACGAAATCCCGCTCTGGCATTTTGATGAAACCACCGGCCTGTGGCGCGAAGAAGGCTTTGCCGTCAGACAAGGCAATGCTTACGTAGGCGAAGTAAGCCATTTCTCTTTCTGGAACTGGGACGTACCTTATCCTTTGGTCAACATTGAAGGTACCATTCTGTCGCCGGATGGCAATCCGCTCAGCAATGTATGGCTGCGGGTAACGGTACTTGGCACAGTTGTTACCGGCTATGGAACGGTTGACGACAACGGGTATTTCAACGGAGGCGTTCCGGCTGGCCAGGCGCTGTTGCTGGAAGCCATTGATCCTTGTGGTCAGGTATTGGTTTCTGAAAACATCGGCCCTTTCACCAGCGACACGAGCCTCGGCAATCTTACAGCCATTTCCGGGAGCACTTTTAACTACACTACTGTAATCGGCTCCATGGTCAATTGCGACAATGATCCGGTAACCAATGGCATTCTCAGAATTTGTCAGGGGGGCAATTGTAATCTTGTCGCCACGGGTGCCGATGGCAGTGTGGAAGCATTCCTGGCTTATTGCGGTTCCGGTGACATCAGCGTTACCGCTTTCGACCTCGATACACAACTCCAAAGTACAACTCAAAACTATCCTGCCGCCGAAACCATTGAAATTGGTGCCTTTGCAGCCTGCGCGACGCAAATCACAGAATTTATCCGCCTGAATATTGACGGCGATGAAGTTATTTATCCGCTCCCTTATGCCTATGGCCAACCAGGAGCACTCCGCTATATTGGTGCATTTGCTCAGGATTCCAGCTACACGTTCAGTTTATCCTTCCCGGTAGGTGCCCCTGGCTCTTACACTGGCGCAGGGGTCTCGTTCTCTTCTCAACAAATATCACCTACTTACTTTGCTGGATTCTGCCAGAATCCCTGCGGCGACGTAACAGTTACTGTGACAGAATTCGGCAATATCGGTGAATTCATCCGCGGTACGTTCAGTGGCAACGTAGATTTCAGCGACATCAACCAGCAGGTCTTCCCCAATTTGCCCGTAAGCGGGGAGTTTGCGGTGATTCGATTGCAATGATGCTAAAAAACAGTCTTCCTTTTGACCGTTATTATTTTTGGTAAAACCCTTCTACAACCACCTCGGTCATTAGAAGCCTCAATAAGCAGGAGTATCGCTGAGCCATTAAAAACTGGCAAAGCGATACTCCCCAAAAGACTTCAACCCAGTTTATTCTTAAACCAAACAATTATAGCTATGAAAAATCTCGTTCTCTTTCTGTTGTTGAGTTTTGCCCTGTTTTCCTGCAACAAGGAAGATGATTTGGCCATCACAGACGATGTTTACACCCCGCCGGTCATTGCCATAAAAGGCAGCATTGCCGGCATGGTTATCAACGAAAATGGCAATCCTGTTGCAGGCGTCACAGTTCGTGTAGGCAGTGAACAAAAGCAAACCGGCCCGGGAGGTTATTTTATTTTTAAAAACATTACCCTGAACGCCAATGGCACCTTCATCAAAGTAGATCAACCGGGCTATTTTCATGCTTCGCGCCGGTTCTACCCTAAGGCTAATGCGATGAATTACACCACGCTCACCCTGATGACCAAAAGCAACACCGGCCAGGTGAGCGCCACGACTGGTGGAACGGTCAACGTACAAGGAGGCGCCATCGTCAAATTGCCTGCTAATGGCATCGCGAAAGCAGATGGTGCGCTCTACGCCGGCCAGG
>JABWAJ010000381.1 GCA_013361075.1 Saprospiraceae bacterium
CTGGCCCTTAGGGTAGGCGTTACGCATTTCCCCGCTTTTTTATTCTCGGCAGTCCGGCAAACCATTGCTGGTATTTTGCTGGTAGGAATTGCCTTGATTTGGGGCAAGGAGCGCTTGTCTTTTGAAAAAGGAGCCATGCGGTATGTTGTCCCGGGGATTTTGATGATATCGCTGGGAAACGGACTGGTCGGCTGGGCCCAGCAGTACATTCCAAGCGGCCTGGCTGCTCTGATTTGTTCCATCATGCCGGTTTGGGTGGTGATCATCAACCTGTCGGCTTCGAGGGATGACCGGCCCAACTGGCAAATTGCCCTTGGATTAGCCCTGGGTTGTGCCGGAATGGTCGTAGTTTTCCGGGAAAACGTAGCAGATCTTGCCAATTGGGATTATGTGTTTGGCATTGTTCTTACTTTTGTGGCCACACTGAGCTGGGCTTTGGGCAGCATCTATGCCAAGCAAAAGCCAGGAAACAGCGGCCTGTTGGCCAACGCCGGGCTTCAGTTATTTTTTGGCGGATTGGGGTTATTCGGCTTCAGCTGGGCTTTTGATGATTTCAACAAATGGCATGGCCTGGTGGATGAAGGTGTCTGGGCGCTGGCTTATCTGGTCATTTTTGGGTCCATTGGCGCGTTCGCTGCATTTTCTTACGCGTTGTCGAAATTACCGGTTGGCCTCGTGTCCATTTATGCTTATATCAACCCATTGGTAGCTGTTTTTTTAGGCTGGCTGATTTTAAGTGAAAAATTTAATCCGGCTGTTTTGGTAGCCCTGGTGCTCACCGTTGGTGGCGTTTTTGTAGTGAATAAAGGCTACAGGGCGATGCGTTACCCGTAATGGAGGAGAGATTCTTGTTTGGAAATTTGATAATAAGTTTGTATTTTACTCGTCACACCCGGTGATGATTTTCCTTAACCAACACTCAAAAATTGATACTTATGATTGTTACCAGCAACATCCAAATTCAAAAAACAACCCGATCGCGTGTTCACGAAGTTGATTTTTCTAAACTTGAATTTGGAAAACTATCTACGGATCATATGTTCATTGCCGAATACCGGAATGGGGAATGGCAGGATGCACGTATTGTTCCGTTCAGCAACTTATCCCTCAGCCCTTTTGCACTTGGATTGCACTATGGCCAAACCATTTTTGAAGGCATGAAGGCGTTCCGGATGGCCGATGGTCAAATTTCGATTTTTCGACCGGAAAAAAACTTCGAGCGGTTTAATCTTTCTGCCCGCCGCATGTGTATGGCAGAGGTACCCAAAGATTTATTTATAGATGCCCTCCATCAGTTTGTCGCTCTCGAACACGAATGGGTTCCCAAAGCTGAAGGCTCTTCCTTATACCTGCGCCCCTTTATGTTCGCTACAGAAGCGCGTCTTGGGGTGAAAGCGGCCGACGAATACTATTTTATGATTGTTGCTTCTCCGGTAGGCCCTTACTACAGCCAGCCCGTGAAAGTAAAAGTAGAAACAGAGTATGTGCGGGCAGCCGAGGGCGGAACCGGACATGCCAAGTGCGGCGGCAACTATGGTGCCTCTTTGTATCCGGCCATGCTGGCCAAAAAGGCGGGATTCGATCAGGTACTTTGGACGGATGCCAAAACCCATACTCATATTGAAGAATCAGGCACCATGAACGTCATGTTCAGATTTGGCGACGTAGTGGTAACGCCAACCCTTTCTTCTTCGATCCTGGATGGGGTCACACGCGACAGCATCCTCACCCTGGCGGAAGATATGGGCTTCGGAGTCGAAGAACGCGATGTTACAGTTGCAGAACTGGAACAGCGTTTGCAAAACGGTTCGTGCAAAGAAGCCTTCGGTGCCGGCACAGCTGCGGTTATTGCACCCATTGAATCTATCAATATTCAGGGGGAATCATATCGCCTGAATATCCAGCCTGACGCCCTGATGTTCCAGCTTAAAAAACGCCTGAATGACATTCGTCTTGGCTATACAGAAGATGTTTATGGATGGAATTACATCGTTCAACCATAATTTCCGTTATTGCATACTTTTCGGAAAATAAAGGTTGATATGGAAAATAATTCATCAATCGCTGCGCGCAACAATCATCTGCGCAATCTGAATACGCCCTGGAAGATGTGGTGCTGGTTTCTGGTCAAACTGCCCAGCCTTGTCTTCTGGGGCGTACGCATTCAACGGGTAACGCCGCAACAAGGCATCACCACCATTCCGGCAGGCTGGAGGACACAAAACCCCTTCAGGTCCGTCTATTTTGCCGCACAATGCGGCGCGGCAGAGCTGTCAACTGGTACTTTGGCTATGTTGGCCATTCAAAGTCAGCCGGTTGCCGTATCCATGCTCGTAACCCAAATTCAAACTGATTTTGTAAAAAAAGCGGTGTCCCGCATTACGTTCACCTGTGAAGACGGCGAGGCAATTGCCAATGCTGTACAAACAGCAGTAGAAAGCGGTGAAGCGCAGGTTTATACTGCAACTTCAACAGGCAGGCAAGCAGGAGGAGAGGTGGTCTCCGTAGTGAAAATAACCTGGTCGTTTAAAGTGAAGTCGCGATAGCGCCGTTTCTAAGGGCATCCAATTGCCGCAGCTGCTCAATGAACTCTTTGCATTTTTCGGCAGGAGTACTGGTTTTCATAAAAAATTCTCCTATCAAAAAGCCCTGAAAACCAATGTTTTTTAAAGCAAAAACCAGTTCAGGGTCGTCTATCCCGCTTTCAGAAATGCAGATACTTTCTTTGGGCATTTTTTCAAATAACTGAAAAGAAGTCTGAACAGATACTTCAAAATTCTTCAAATTGCGGTTGTTTACCCCAACAGCATCTACCCACGGATTCCACCAGTCTAACTCTTCCTGGTTGTGAACTTCCATCAGCACATCAAGTCCCAGTTGTTTTGCACATTCGGCTAATGACCTCAGCTGCGTTTTTTCAAGGTTGGCAGCAATGAGCAGGATTGCGTCGGCCCCAATGGCTCTGGCTTCCACCAACTGGTATTCGTCAATGATGAAATCTTTGCGCAGAATAGGAATATTCGTGGCTGCCCGCGCTGTGGAGAGGTCGTCGCTGCTGCCTCCGAAAAACTGCGTATCCGTCAACACCGAAAGCGCAGTTGCACCCGCCACTTCGTACCCCCGGGTGATTTCGAGGGCATTGGCACCGGCAAAAATATCCCCCTTTGAAGGAGAACGGCGTTTGAATTCTGCAATGACACCTGAAGCATTTTCCCGGAGTAAAGCGGTGCGCAGGGAGCGGCGACTGGCGGCAAACAACGGCCGGGATTCCAGTTCCTGCACAGTGCAGACGGCTTTTCGCGTGGCAACTTCGCGGTGTTTTTCGGCAATGATGGTGTCTAAAATATTCATGATTAAGCTGTTGCAAAATAAAGCAAAAACGGGAGAGCCCGGAAAAACTGCAAGGTACACAGGCTTTGAAACATAATGAATATCGCTTTCCTGTTTTGTAAGCGGGCCTGCCATTCAGGATAGGCGAATTTAAAAATGGAACAAATCCCGTTTTTTTCAATCGCGATTGTTTTCAATATCGTATGTAGGTTTAATCAATTGGTCTTGCTCTATGAAATGGATAACTACTTTCTTCTTGTTCTTTATTGCCAGCCAGGTTTTCGTTGTTGCCCAGAACGAGGCTACTGCTTCAATCTGGGCTGATATTTCACCCGCAGAAATTCCTCTTTCGGGAGAACAACAAATCAAGCCCGATGTTTACCGCACCGTTCGGGCAGATGTTGTCGCTTTAAGGACCTTGCTTTTTTCGGCACCTGATGAATATGCCGGCCCTCTTACCCGGAGGACGGTTGTCTTAAGGGTGCCCAATCCGGATGGTGGCTTTCATAAGTTTCGCATCACCCGGTACCAAATGATGGAGCCCGCTCTGGCTGCACAATACCCGGGAATCGGAACCTGGTACGGAATCAGTGAGGATAAAATCCCGGCAACCATTCGTCTGGATTGGACAGAACGTGGTTTCCATGCCCTGGTTCATCATTCCGGGGAGAGCTATTTTATCGACCCTTTTTGCATTGGAAATACAACAGACTACCTCGTTTACTTCAAGAAGGATTACCCCCAACCGGTTGATCCGTTTATCTGTCACACCAGCGAACGGGTAAAAGAAAACCTGCAACCGGAGCTTACGGAAGAAGCCAAAGCAGGTGACTGTATTTTCCGGTCTTATCGCCTGGCGCTTGCCACTACCGGCGAGTATTCCAATTTTCATGGTGCCGAAGATGCTTCAGAATCGGGCCTGGTACTTTCTGCTGTAACGACAGCCATCAACCGGGTGAATGAAGTGTTTGAACGCGATCTTGCCATACGTTTGGTACTCATAGCCGGAACCACCTCTGTATTTTATTATGATCCAATGACCGATCCCTACACCAATGATGACGGGAATGCCATGTTGCCGCAGAACCAGACCAATATTAATATGGTAATCGGTACAGCCAATTACGACATTGGGCATGTGTTCAGTACCGGCGGAGGTGGAGTTGCTACGTTGAACAGCCCCTGCACAGGCAACAAAGCCAAGGGAGTAACCGGTTTGCCGTTGCCCACTGGCGATCCTTTTTACATTGACTATGTTGCTCATGAGATGGGGCACCAGTTTGGTGCCCGCCATACATTCAACAATTCCTGTGGCGGTGCAAGGAGCATCAACACGGCCATGGAACCAGGCAGTGGTTCTACCATTATGGCCTACGCAGGAATTATGGAAAATAATGTGCAAAATAATAGCGATGATTATTTTACATATAGAAGTATTTTACAAATTCAAAACAATTTAGCAAACAAAGCGTGTGCAAACAACACTCCATTAAGCAATCCTGTTTTAACCATAACTTCTGGTGGAAACTGGACTATTCCAAATGGAACTGCTTTTATTCTAACAGGAACAAATCCAACCAATAACCCGGGAGCAACGTTTACTTGGGAACAAAATAATACTGCAACAAATCAAGTTACAGGGGCAAACAGTATTTGTTATCCTACTAAACCAGCAGGACCAAACTTTAGATCTTTACCTCCGGTAAGCACTCCAGTGCGTTATATGCCGGCACTTAGTTCGGTATTAAATAACAATTTAACTACAACATGGGAATCTGTTTTAACTATTCAACGAACAATGGCCTTTACGTTAACCGCAAGAGACAATGTTGCCAATAATGGTCAAACAAGTACAGTATCGGCTAGTATCACTACTAGTGGTAGTATTGGTCCATTTTCTGTTACTTCACAAAATACGAGTGGTATTTCTTGGGAACAAGGCTCTACACAAACTATTACCTGGAATGTTAACGGCACAACTGGTTTAACAGGATCAAACAATGTAGATATTTTATTGTCAACAGACGGCGGTCAAACGTTTGCTACTGTTTTAGCATCTGGAACTCCTAATGATGGTTCGCATACAATTACGGTGCCTAATGTAGCTGCACCATTTTGTAGAATTATGATAAAACCAACGGGCAACATTTATTATGCTTTAAACACCACGCCTTTTTCAATTGGTTATACAGTAACTACTACATGTAATACTTATAACTATACTACTCCTTTTGCAATTCCTGATAACGGATCAACTTTTACAACCGCTTCACTTAACATACCAACTAATGTTACGATTAGTGATGTAAACATTGGTGTAAATGTAACACACTCTTATTTAGGAGATTTATTAATTGCTGTGTTAGGACCTGGAAACAATCAAGTTAATTTGTTTGAAAGACAATGTGCAGAAAACCAAAATTTAAATGTTGTGTTTGATGGTAGTGGCACCACTCTTGCTTGTGCTTCACCAACTGTTGGAACTTTTCAACCGGCTCAAACTCTAAATGTTTT
>JABWAJ010000382.1 GCA_013361075.1 Saprospiraceae bacterium
CTGGAATTTAGCCGGATGGTCATTGCTCCTGGTTTATTTCTACTTTTTGAGCCCAAAATGTCTTTCCCGAAGGGAATCTCAAAAAGGCTTGTCGCCATACCACAGGGTTGTAGTTTCCAATGAAGTGCTGACAAACTCGTTTTCATAACATGAGGTGTCGAGTTTATTCACTGCTTTTATGTACTGCCGAACAAGACGGACACTATCAATACTTTCCATGAAAAAACTCCCATTCCCGCGCCTCCCTATTGTGCTTACTCACCGCCTCATTAGCACGCAATTCCACCCTCCTGATTTTCCCGCTAATTGTCTTTGGCAATGTTGCCGTAAATTCAATGATGCGTGGAATTTTGTAAGTCGCCAGGTTTTTTTCACAAAATTCAAACAGGCGTTCTGCCAATTCCAAACCTGGAGTATGGCCTTCCGCAACAATGACAAACGCTTTGACCGAATACCCCCTCAGTTCATGCGGACTTGCCACTACGGCAGCCTCTACAACCGATTCGTGCTCAATCAGGACGCTTTCCACTTCAAAAGGCCCAATCCGGTAGTCGGAGGCTTTAATCACATCATCGTCGCGGCCAACAAACCAGATATAACCATCTTCGTCTTTGTAAGCTTTGTCGCCCGTGTAGTACAATCCGTTTTTGAACGCCTGCGCCATGCGATCCGGGTCGTTCATGTATTCCATAAAAACGCCATTGGGCGGCTGATTGGCCATTTTTACACAAATATTGCCTTCTTCCAGAGGAGGTAATTCCACACCATTTTCGTCGGCAATCACTACATCATAAAGAAAGGTGGGTTTGCCCATCGAACCATATTTTACGGGCGCATCGGGCATATTGGCCACTAAACAAGTCGTTTCCGTTTGGCCGAAGCCATCTCTGATTAAAACCCCTGTTCCCTGTTTCCATTTTTCGATAATTTCAGGGTTGAGCGGCTCGCCGGCTGCCACGCATTGCCGGAATTTGAATTGATACGGCGAAAAATCTTCCAGTATAAACATCCTCAGTACAGTTGGCGGCGCACAAAACGTAGTGATTCCGTACTTTTCAATGGTTTGCAACTGTTCTTTTGCATCGAATTTATCTACCTGGTTGGCAAAAATAGTAGCCCCCATGTTCCATGGTGCAAAAAAACTGCTCCACGCAAATTTTGCCCAGCCGGGTGCCGAAATATTGTAGTGGATATCGCCAGGGCGCATCCCAATCCAGGAAGCCGTGGTCAGGTGCCCGAAAGAATAAGTGAACTGGGTGTGGACGACCACTTTGGGCAAGCCCGTAGTGCCGGAGGTAAAAAAATAAAACAGGTGATCGTCGGCCGCCGTATCCGCTGCTTTTGCTGTAGTTGCCTCTTCCAGAATAACGTCAAAAGCAGACCACCCGGGGCGTTCTCCGCCAACAATCAATTTGACCTTTACTTTTTTGTTCAATAGTTGTTCTGCAGCCTCAATTTTAGAGGCATTAGGAGCGTCGGCAATCACCACTTCCGGGAACAGCGTTTCAAACCGGTAGGCAATGTCCTTTTCTGTCAGGGTGGTCGCTGCCGGAATGATTACAAATCCGCCTTTAATTGCGGCTAATGTGGCAATCCAGTTCGCGGGTGCGAGGGGCAATTGGGTATAAATGCGGTGGCCTTGTTCGATGCCCTGTTTTCTGAGAAAATTCAAAAACTGATTGGTTTCCTGATAAATGCCCTCGAAGGTGTAGTGCTTTTCCTGTTCATAGTGACGCCAGATCAGCGCTTTGCCGTCCGGGGTTTCAGCTACATTCAGTGGGTAAAAAATGTCTTCCACCCAATTGAAATGCAAAGGTTTATCAAATGAATGAGTTGCCAGTTGATCGAACTGCTCGTTTTCAATCGCCGATCTTATTTGACTGTAAAAGGTTTTGATGTCCATGTAATTTATGCAAATAGGTTAGTCAAAATCTTGGGGACGAACGCTCAATCGTACCCTTCCTATTGATTGGTTCTTTTCCGGGTAAATTTTTTCCCAGTTGGAAATATCCCGAATGTCCTTATTATAAGCTTCTCCATTCCCATTTAAAATGGACAATTCAAAGAAAAGACTTTCCATACCGTCTAAATGATCTTCGGTTGTACTGCCAATCCCAAAATCATCCAGGAAAGTTAATCTGGTATCATTAGCAATAGTACTCGTAATCACGCTATCAACGAGGGGGTCAACACTTATGGTGATAGAAGTCCCGCTGATGTTGCGTATCTCATATTCTACCTGATAGGTATGATCGCAGGCAGCTGCCAGAATGATGAAACCAATGGCGGTTACGGTTTTTAGAAGTGATTTCATTTTCAGGTGGTTTTATGTAAATTACGCAATATAGCGTCAACATTGCGTACCTACGGCACGGAAAACCATACGAAATGCTACGAGGCTACCGACATTTGGTTCCGATGGGACTGAACTCATGAAAATTCGGGATGACTCATGTTTGCCGCGCTATTACAGCCGCGAAATACAACTACCTGAAAATCTGTGGCACAAATTCGGTCAGGTAAATTCTCCAGTTTCTCCAGATATGCCCCCCTTCCGTTTCTTTATAGTCATATTTAAAGCCTAATTGATCAAGTTTTGTCCTAAACTCCTGGTTGGCCTTATAGAGGAAATCTGTTTTTCCGATGGCAATCCAGTAAAGCTGGTATCCATTGTCTTTTTGCCGCTTCAGTGTGCCGTCAATATCTGTGTAAACTTTCCCGGTGGCATCTTCCCGGGGCATCAACGCAGCAGAGAACAGGCCAACATAATCAAAAACATTCGGATAATACCTCGAGATGTGCATGGCATGGAAGCCCCCCATCGAAAGCCCTGCAACAGCCCGATGGTTTTTATCCGCTTTTACCCGGTAGTTGCCCTCTACAAATTTTATGATCTCCATAAAATTGGCTTCATATTTTCCATTCATGGTTTCCGGTGCCATAAATTGTGGTTTGTAATACCCATCCCTTCCAGCACCCGGCGCTGCATCTTGTGTGACATTGGCATTGGGCATCACCACAATCATCGGTTTGGCTTTGCCGGAAGCAATAAGATTGTCCATAATCTGAGCTGTGCGGCCCAGTTCAATCCAGGCTTCTTCGTCCCCGCCGGCACCGTGCAGAAGGTAGAGCACAGGATACTTTGTTTTTGCATCGGCTTCATACCCCGGAGGCGTGTAAATGGTCAGTCGGCGATCCATGCCAAGCCCGGGCGAATCATACCAGCGGCGGGCTACCGTACCATGCGGAATGTCATTTACTTTGTACAAATCTGCCTGCGCTCCTCCAATGATAAAAATATTGGTCACCGAAGCCACATCCCGGATTAAAAATGGATTGTTTGGATCTATGCTGCCCAGGCCGTTTACCAGAAATGAATAATTGTACAATTCCGGGGTTAATGGCCCTGTTGTGTACGTCCAGACGCCCTTTCCGTCTTTAATCAAAGGAGCTTTGCCGGGAGCATCTACCATTCCAAACGGGCTTTCTGCCTTTACTGTTGGTAAAAAGTCCCCGGTAACCTGCACGGAATCGGCATTGGGTGCAAAAAATCGAAATGTAACCGATTGATCCCCATGGATTTCCGGAGAAAGAATGGGTTGATTTCCAAATAATGCTTCCTGCGCATTAACAGAAGCGAAAATTGAAAAGATCATAGAAAGGGTGAGTAAGGTGTGTTTTTTCATTGATGTTTAATTTTTCGAATGTGCCTTAAACGAATACCGGATATTAGCTTCCGTTTTTATGTTTTTCCACTTCTTTAATCACGAATATCATGTCATCAAATATCAACCTTAATTGATTCAAATTAATGAAAAATTCTTCATTTAATTCCTTTCCACATCTGAACCTTGTACTTTTATTGTCGATTTATTTGAATTCATTTGTCCTATCAATGAGCGTATTTAAAATTGATTTTTTTAATATCGACTTCCATGCACCTTGAGATTATCAATCAAATTTTCAAATTTATGCCCTATTTTATTTATTGGCAACAATAACTTTAGGAAACACTCTTTTGCTTATGCCGAACTCTAGTTAAACGCAACTCCTCCTATAGGTCCTATTGCGTCAAAGCCCGCTTTGTCAACATTGAGCATATTATTCTGCGCACAACAGGATTCCTTTCCATCGCAAGATAAGCCACATTAACCTATTCCGCAATACCCCAGCAAAGCATACTACTGGCCATTTTCAATGTCGGAAAAATATAGGGCGACCGCGAGGGTCGCCCCTACCGTCCATCATCCCCACCCACCCCGATGTTTCGGGCAGCCCGTCATACCATCCACCGCTCTCCCTCACCATCTTTTTCCAAATTCTTCACAAAAAATGTACTTTTACGGCGCACTAAAAAAAGAAACGAATGCCGGAATCAGACAAGAGCCAACCCGTGGGCGTCATCGGCGCCGGAAGCTTCGGTACGGCGATTGCCAATTTGCTGGCTTACAATACGGATGTCCTTTTTTTCAGCCGGAAGGCGGAGCGGGTGGAGACCATCAACCGGGACCGCCACCACATGGGCGTTGACATCTCTACCCGAATCCACGCCACGAGCGATCCGGAAGAAATTGCAGCCCGTTGCACCCTGATTTTTCCGGTGGTGCCGTCTGTGAGTTTCCGGCGCATGATGCGCAGTTTCGGGCCTTACCTGCGCCCTGACCATATCCTTATTCATGGCACCAAAGGTTTCGATACCAACGAAATTGAAGAAGAGCTGATCCCCAAAAAAGGCATCAGCCGCAGGGATGTCAACACCATGAGCGAGGTGATTATGCAGGAAAGTTCGGTCATTCGGGTGGGTTGCCTTTCGGGGCCCAACTTAGCCAGCGAGATCATGGAAGGGCAACCTACAGCGACGGTCATTGCCAGTCGGTTTGACGAAGTCATAGACGCCGGGCAGGCTGTCTTGAGCAGTCGCTATTTTCACGTTTTCGGAACCTACGAGATTCTGGGTGCAGAACTGGCCGGCGCGCTCAAAAACGTCATTGCCCTGGGTTCCGGCATCCTGAAAGGCAAAGGCATGGGCAAAAACATCCAGGCCATGCTCATCACACGGGGGCTCACCGAAATGGTGCATTACGGCCAACGGCTGGGGGCTGGTAATAAAGCTTTTCTCGGCACGGCAGGCATCGGCGACTTAGTAGCCACTGCAACCAGCAAAAACAGCCGAAACTACACCTTTGGTTATCGGTTGGGCCAGGGAGAAAAATTTCAGGACATCCGCGATGACATGCCCGAACTTGCAGAAGGCGTGCGTACTTTGCGCATTGTCCGCTACCTGGCCAAAAACATGAAACTGCGGGTGCCCATTATTGAAATGCTGTACAGCGTAGTTTTCGACGATTTGGAAATTGAGAAGGCCATTGAGTTTCTGATGACCTATCCCTACGATATTGACGTCGATTTTATGTAAGTATTTGCCTGACCGACCACAAAGGGTTATCCGGCGTCTAAAATTTAATGTTTGCTCTTTAAAGTCTTATTTATGAATCGAATGTTGAAAAAAATATTGCCGCATTGCATTGCAATACTTTCATTTCTGCTCATTCTGATCGCCTATTTTTTTCCGCAGGTAGAAGGAAAAGTCGTTACCCAGGGCGATATTGTGCAATACATGGGCATGTCGCAGGAAGCGCGTGAATTCAAGAAACAGACCGGTGAAACAACCCTTTGGACCAATTCCATGTTCGGAGGGATGCCGACCTATCAGATTAATACAGTAAATGCCGGGAATACGCTCCAGGTGGCCGATAAACTGGCATCTTTGGGCATTAAAGCTCCGATTGGGCGTTTTTTTACGGCCATGCTTGGCTTTTACATCCTGATGATCGTATTGGG
>JABWAJ010000383.1 GCA_013361075.1 Saprospiraceae bacterium
CTGCACGAGCTGGGGCGCGAGGGGTTCATCGCCTGGCTCAAGGCCGAAAATGCCATCCAGTACACAGATACAACTTTGCGGGATGCCCATCAAAGTTTATTGGCTACCCGAATGCGTACCTTCGACATGGTGGGGTTTACAGAAAGTTTTGCGCGCCACCACGGTGCAGAAGTGTTCAGTATGGAAGTTTGGGGCGGTGCCACTTTCGATGTATCGCTGCGCTTTTTGAAAGAAGACCCCTGGGAGCGCCTGCAGTTGTTGCGGCAAGCTGCACCCAATATCCTGTTTCAGATGTTGCTGCGCGGTTCCAACGCGGTCGGTTATACGGCCTATCCGGATAATCTGATTGAAAAATTCATCGAAGAAGCAGCAAAAACGGGTATAGACCTGTTCCGGATATTTGATTCTCTCAATTGGGTGGAAAGCATGGTGACCAGCATCCGCGCCGTCCGCGAACGTACCGACAGCCTCGCCGAAGCCTGCCTGTGTTATACCGGTGATGTGCTGCACCCCCGCCATGGCAAATATGGCATTGACTATTATTTAGACATGGCCCGACGGCTGGAAGACGCCGGTGCGCACCTGATTGCCATCAAAGATATGGCCGGGTTGCTGAAACCCTTAGCTGCCGAAATGCTCATCGGTCGCCTCCGGGAAACGGTCAGCCTGCCCATCCATCTGCATACCCACGACACGAGTTCTATTCAGGCTGCCACTTACCTCAAAGCAGTAGATGCGGGTGTTGATGTAATTGACGTGGCTTTGGGTGCTTTGTCGGGCCTGACCTCTCAACCGAACTTCAATAGTGTGGCCGCCATGTTTGAGGGACACCCACGCGAGCAAAAAATCAACCTCCCGTCCCTGAATGCGTTCAGCAACTACTGGGAAACAGTGCGCAATTATTATTACCCGTTCGAAACGGAACTGCGCGCCGGTACGGCTGAAGTGTACGACCACGAAATTCCGGGAGGGCAATACTCCAATTTGCGACCACAGGCCCGCTCTTTGGGCCTCGAGGATCAATTCGATCTGGTGAAACAAAACTTCCGCATCGCCAATGAGTTGTTCGGCGATATTGTTAAAGTCACCCCTTCCTCAAAAGTGGTGGGCGATATGGCGCTGTTCATGACCGCCAACGCATTGACCAAAGCGGACGTGCTTGATCCAAACGGCGCGCTGGCGTTTCCTGACAGTGTGAAAGCCTTGATGCGCGGAGACCTCGGCCAAACACCCGGCGGTTTTCCTCCGGAGATTCAAGCCTTGATTTTGAAAGGAGAAAAACCGTATACCGAAAGCCCGAATGCCCACTTAGCGCCCGTAGATTTTGAGGCGGAACTTGCCGCTTTCAAACAGGAGTTTGGCGAAAAACTCGGGGTGACCGACTGGCTCAGCTACCGGCTTTACCCCAAAGTATATCAGGATTACCATGCTTTCCAGAAGACTTACGGCGAAGTGCGCGCCCTGCCCACGCCGGCTTTTTTTTATGGCTTAAAGCCAAATGAAGAAATCATGGTGACCATTGGCAGGGGGAAAAGCATCCTGATCAAATACCTGAACATGACCGAACCGGACGAGTTGGGCAATCGCTTGGTTTTCTTTAGTTTAAATGGCCAAACCCGTTCCGTGCAACTGCGCGACATCCACTTGCATGTCGAGGTGGTGGCCCATCGAAAAGCAGATGCTCCCAATGAGGTCGGCGCGCCGCTCCAGGGCAACCTGAGCAAAATATTTGTCAAAGAAGGCGATGTCGTGGAGGTGAATGCGCCGCTTTTTGTGATTGAAGCCATGAAAATGGAAAGCACAATTACTGCCCCGGTGGCGGGCAAAGTGAAAAAAATCCATTTGCGAGAAAAAACGCTGGTGGATCAGCAGGATTTGGTGGTGGAAATGGGGTAACAGGCAAATTTCAAAACAGGTATTTTTACGGATAGGATTGCCAATAAAGCAATTGTAATTTTGCGATCGCTTGCACGCTCATTGCCCAACAGAAATGAGCGCGTTTTCTTCTCAATCACAGGTTTTTCCTGAAACACTATTTCAAACGCACCAGGTTTAATATACCTAACTATTGGCCCAATAGTTAGGCTATGCGATATTTAACTAAACCCTATTTACATTACTTAAATTAAAATCATGAGCCGAATTCTGCATTATTATTTCTTCGCCATGGTGATTCTGTGTGCAGCTGCCTGCTTCGAAACCGTTAAACCGCCTCCGATTCTTATTGTCAAGCCAACTGATGGCAACTGCGTGGCACCTGCGGCCTGGTTTAGCGGCAAAGTGCCAACACCCAATCCGGCAGCTTTCCCACAGGACAGCGCGACCAATTGCGATTTCCACTTAATTTCATGGCAATATTTTCTCTGGCTTACCGAAGAAGTAAACGGGAAACTCCGTTTTGAAACCTTCTATTCCGACGAAGCCATTCACCCTGAAACCAAAGACGATACCACTCACGTGCTGGATATTGTCGAACAGGCTTTATCTAAAGGAATTTTGATTGACCAAAACGGAAGAGCGGTATACAGCAATATTCTGATCAATGATGTTTATCGCGATTTTGTCTTAAACAACAAATTATACGATCCGGAGGTGCTCCTGAATTTTGATTCCGCAACCAACTTCCCGGTAGGTTCCATGTCGCTCAAAGCCAACTGGAAAATCGTGCAGCCTGGCGAAGATGTGAGTAAACTCTACACAACCAAAGCAGATATTGAATTGCTTACGATGGTAAATGGCCAACCCCGGATTCCTGAAACTCCAAAAATACAGGAGGATGTTGAAGTTGCTTTGGTAGCACTGCACATTGCCATTGTGGTGGAAGGACACCCGGAATTTGTATGGGCAACTTTTGAATTTGACGACAATGCCCCCGATTTCAAACCTGTACAAGGGATGAACGACACCGTTTCTACAAAAGACAAGCTTTTTTACAAAGCCAATACCATAGCGCGGAAAACGAACGCCAACAATGCCGGGGTTCTTTCTTTTGTGGACGAAAGCAAACAAATTTTGACGCCTGTTACGCAAGTTGCCCGCCAATATGCTAACGGAGGCGGCAGTTCCACCAACCAGGGTAATATTGAAATGTTGAATGCCAGCGTAAAAGGACAATTGCCCGCCAATTCGCGCTGGAGGAATTATTTTGAGGTAGGTGCCATTTGGTTCAACACCGAAAAAGGGGTCTTAAAGCCTAACTGGAGCCCCAATATTGACTCCAGCATGGTAACCGGTTCTTTATTGCTTTCCAATGCAACCATCGAAACCTTTACCCAAAAAGTGCAATCCCAGAATGAATGTTTTAGTTGTCACAACACAATGCCGCTGACCAACGTGCCTCTAGGCAAGCCTATTCTTCCGGGTAAAAATTTGATTACCAGCCACATATTGGTGAAAAATTATCAGGCTGGCGGCGAAGTGAAACGTTCCAATTAATTCAACTTAAAACACCTGAATCATGTCAGATACAAGCTTGAGAATACACCCGGCCATTGCCATAGCGCGGGTGGGAAACAGCACCGAATATTATCTGGGGCCGGAAACCATGGCAGCTTCGCCCCAGGAAGGTACTGCGCTCACCGGAGGATTGCCCATCAAACCCGGCACCGAGGCAACAACCATTACCAGTGCTGACCTGCGCGATGCCCAGGGACGGCTCAAAAGACAAGCTGCCCGTTTTAAAATTTACCAATACCCGACTGAAGGAGGTGCCAGCAGTTACCCAACCCCCGGCGGACAGGAAGTCTTGATCGGCTCAGTAGTGGATAATAAAAAGGTCACCGACATCATCTGGACTACCCACCTCGCCAATAAAAAAGCGAATTGCTGGGAAATGGATGAAGATGCTAATTTGGGCATTGATCTCTATAAACCCCACGAGGTCACCTATATGGGGCAAACTTTTGAAGTAAGTACGCCCCCACTGAGAAACCCTGATTTTGACAGCACTACGCCTCAAAACCCTTACCAAGTGAACCCTGCCGATGCTACCCGGCTTTCAAAATTAGTGATAGATGCGGGCCCCAGGGCCATATTGGCAAGCCAGGGGAATACGCCGGTGAAATTTGACAGCACAACAGGAGCAAGTTATTATGATGCAGCGACAGGGGCAATCGCCCAGGCACCTGATTATCCTATCCAATTTCCGGCCAGTAAGGGCACCCCTGCTGATGGTAGCGCTCCAATTGAATATTTGGGCGAAATCCTTACCGAACCCAACGGCCGGTTGCTCGTGCTGGGTGGTCATGGCCTGGCTTGTGGGTTCAACAATCAGGGAGATTTTGATCCCAGCCAAAAACTATGTACAGATGTTGACAACAACAACTGGCTGGATGATGCTTCAGACGGCCCTGTAACGGCGGTTTTGGTTTTTGAAGACGGATCAAAAAGAGCCATAGAAGGCAGCGCCTGGGTAGCCGTTACAGATCCGGCCTACGCCCCTCAAACGCTGAATGTGGTTAAGTTGTGGGATGATGTGTACAATACCTGGCTCGAAAACTTTAACCTCCAGCCCCATATTTTTAGCAATGGAGCTTATAACCCCAATTATAAACCCTATTTTCAGGACGATGTTTTCCCCACCCTGAATGCTGCACACATGCAAATGTGGAACACAAACCTGCCGGAGCAAGCCATTGCTGCGCACCAGCGAATCCGCGCACTAACCGAACAAAAGCCGCCCTTCAACATCATGGCGTTCATCAGAAACCCGGATGGCAGCCAAAATGACAAAGGGGCTCCTTTAATGCCGCTTTCTTTGGGCGATGCCAATCAGGCATTTTTAACCGTTTCCAGGCAGCAATATTTCTTTATGGAACAGTGGAGTAAAGGCCTGAGCGTCGGCGCTGAGCCGATTCCGCTGGGGCCGGGAGAACAATTAGACAAAACCATTCTGGTAAACTGTCTGGGTGGCCGTTTCAGTCCCGGCATTGACCTCACCTTTATCGTTCGGGATACGAATCTTTACAACAAAGACTGGACAAATCCAGCCATTGGTCCTTTCAGAATCAATGCGGAACCCCTGGATTATTCCAAAGCTTCCAAAGACACTCCGTTTCTGGGTGTTGGCTATATCCCTTTGCGGCCCGATCAGGTTCAGCCAGGCGACCTCTGCAAGTTCATGGCCATTCCCTGGCATACGGATTACAATTCCTGCGCCACCCATACGCCTTCTCCCAATCCCGGAGGCGAACTTAATGGGCAGAATGTGTATAGCGGAACGGTAAACACGACCTTGTTCTGGTCATGGCCAGCCCAACGGCCGGTAGCCGTCTATACGTTCGACGATTTGGCGGCCAATAACGGTAACCTTCAGGCAACAAGGCAGCGCTATTCTGTAAGAGGAGCAGGTACTGCCGCAGTTGATGGCATGGACAATGGCGATTGCGCACCGCTGAGGTTCGATCCGGCTGCTGCCAATGTCGGGCGTTTCCAAAATCGAAAGAACATCCTGACAGGATGGATGAAAATCGGCACGGTTATTCAAGGGGCTGCCATCGAAGGCTTCCCCGAAGAATTTGACAAAGATTATTACCTCGAAGTGGCAAGTTTGTTTGATCAGGACGAAAGCAATTTGGTTGTTTTCTGGCCCAATGTGGTGGATGATGAAGTGTATCCTCCCAAAAATTAAGCTTGATTTTGGATAATCAATACCGCATAGCAATCATTGGCGCAGGCCCCGCAGGGTGTTCCTGCGCCATTGCTTTGCTGAATGCCGGCTTCAAAAACATTGTCCTTATTGATGCGTCTAAATCGGGCAAATTTCATATTGGGGAAAGCATTCCACCCGATATGAACCCCTTAATGAGGGAATTGGGCATTTACAGTGCTTTTTTTGCC
>JABWAJ010000384.1 GCA_013361075.1 Saprospiraceae bacterium
CTGCCATTTTGGGCCAGAGCAAATTGTGTGGCGCAGGTTGCACCGCCGCGATCTGTTTCAGGTAGCACAATTGCGCGATGTATACATTCAACATCGCCGCCTACGCACCAAAAATGGCTGGCAAAGTAACCACTCATTAGTGATGGAGTTTGAAAACGGCCGTTTCCTCTCCCTGCCCGATTCATATAGCAACTATTCTGTCTTCAAATTTCTGGATGTGGTGAGCTTTCACTACAAACAGCCCATTCTGCCCCATCGCTGGCAAGAAGATGTCTCTTTTCACTCCTTTGCCAATGGCTCCCAACACGAATTTGGCTGGTATCTTACAGGCAAAAGCGAAGTTCCAATCCATTCCTTAGAGGGCGTGATAGCCTGGCTAAAAACCTGCACCTATGTCCATGACCAGAAACTTTTTGGCAAACGTGACCACTGGCAACACCCATTGGAGTTTGAAAAGACCAAACAAGGCGACTGCGAAGACCACGCCCTTTGGGCCTGGCGCAAATTGATCGAATTGGGGCTACGCACTGAGTTTGTGGTGGGCATTTACAAAGACCAAACCAATGTTTTTTACCTTTTGCTGATATTGCTGACGGCATTTGGATTGTCATTTGTGGATGCATTGCGTTGTACCCCGAAGTTGATTTTCGACCGGAATTACTACATTGAGAATTGGTTGATTGACGTATTTCGAAAATTTGCCAAACGCTTAGGCACAATTTATACGGCTTTACTTGAAAAGAGCCGGGCCAAAGGCCGCTGGCTGGAAGAAAATGAAGGATGAAACTAACGGCTCTTTACCTCTATCCCGTCAAATCGATGGGGGGAATTTCACTTCAGGAAGCCACTGCCGAAAAGCGTGGCCTTCAATATGATCGGCGATGGATGCTCACCGACAGGGAAGGCATGTTTCTGAGCCAGCGGGAACTGCCGGAAATGGCTCTTTTGCAACCCGCCATAGAAAACGGGCATTTGATCATCCGGCATCAGAGCAAACCGCTCGAACCATTGCACATACCGCTTGACCCCGTTGGCTATGGCGCACCATGCACCGTTAGGGTTTGGGAGGACACCTGCGCCGCGGTCCATGTTGGCGAGCATGCTGATGCATGGTTTGGCAAAGCTTTGAATGCACCCTGTCACCTTGTCTATATGCCGGACAGCAGCATTCGTCCGGTGAGCCCTGATTATGCCTTGCCCGGCGATATGGTCAGTTTTGCAGACGGTTACCCTTTTTTGATTATTGGAGAACCTTCTATGGCGTATCTGAACAGCAAACTTGAAACGCCACTGAGCATCCGGCGATTTCGACCCAATTTTGTTTTCTCAGGCAACGTGCCCCATGAAGAAGACGAATGGAAAAGTTTTTCCATAGGCAGCGTTCGGTTTCGTGGAACAAAACCTTGCGGTCGCTGTCAGATTCCTGCAATTGACCAGGAGACCTTGATTCAGGGCAAAGAGCCTACCGCAACACTCGCTAAATACCGGCGTTTTGGCCATGCAATCAATTTTGGTATGAATGTATGCCTGAACGGTGCCCCTGGCATTGTGAGGGTGGGAGAGGAGGTGGTGGTTGAGGAATAGAGTTGTCAGTATTTCAGTTGGCAGGCAGGGTTCGTACTTTGGATGTAACCAACTTGATTAAACCACAAAACCTGCCTGCAAGCTGCCAACTGAAATACTGACCTGACAACTAAGACCCTAAGGCTTGCCAGCCTTATTCACTTTTTCAAAATCCCCGGCTTTGATCATCACAAATTTTTCCGGCTTGATGTGTGTTTTCATCGCCTTGTGAATCTGTTCCGGTGTCAGAGCGCCTATTTTTTTCTCCAAATCGGCATCCCAGTTGTAATCGCGCTCAATGAACAAATAACTTTCCAGAGTTCCGGCCACTGAACCATCCTGAGAGCGGGTTACCTGCTGCGATTGCAGCCAACCGGACTTTGCAGCATCAATTTCTTCTTGTGTAAACCCTTCTTTAATCACCCGTTCAATTTCTTCCTTGAATGCCTGCTCCAATCGCTGAACATTTTCTGGCGCATAAATAGCGGATGCGTTGAAAGTGGCTGTTTCGTCGAGAGGGCTGGCACTAAACCCTGATCCGACACTGTAACTAATGCCTTCTTTCTGACGAATGCGTACAGCAAGCCGTGAATTGAGGAAACCACCACCCAGCATATAATTGCCCAAAACCATAGCCGGGAAATCAGGATGGTCATTGCGCATTGGAATATTCTGGGAAACCAGAAAAATACCATTGCTTTTGTCAGGCGTGTTTAGAATTTCATTTGTTGGTTTTACATCAAAAGACTGGCTTTTGATGCGCGTAAACGCTTTCGGGCTTTTCCACTTGCCAAAATTTTCCTCCAATGACTTGCGGATAGCTTGTTCGTCAAAATCACCAACAATGGAGACCGTAGCATTAGAAGCCCCATAGAAGTCTTTGTGAAACTGCTTGACTTCGGCGAGGGTCAACTTTTTAATGGCCTCTGTTTCTTCATCAAATGTCATGGTGTAGCGGACATCGTCTTTTTCGTACGGACGGATAAGCCGGCTTTGAACGTTGCGAGCAAGCGCAGTTGGCTCTGATTTTTGCTGCTCAATTCCTGCGATGTCTTCCTGCTTCAGTTTTTCAAACTCATTTTCGTCAAATGAAGGAGATTGAAGCATTTCTTTAACCAAAGCAATCACTTCCGGCAGATTTTTACGGTCCGTTTCAATGGTAGCAAAAGCAGAAGTGCCTCCCCCGGAAATAAAGACGCGGGCTTTTAGCCGGTCTAATTCGTCTTCGATGCCCTGGCGATCGCGCTTAAGCGTACCTTTGTTCAGCATGGCTCCCGCATACCTTGCTGCTGTTTGTTTGTTTTTCAGGCTGTTGGCGTCGCCATAGCGCAGGGTAATCCTTGCAGTAACCACATCACCCCGGGTTTCTTTTGGCAATAAAGCGTATTTCAGGCCATTCGGCAATTTTCCGCGTTTGGTTCTGGTTTCAATGTTTTGAGGCGTGGCATCAAATACTTCCCCCTGTGCAATGGGTTGTTTGCCCTTGTAATTTTTTACCAAAGCCTCTACGTTTGGTGGTTCCGGAACTTCAACCCGGTCCGGTGCTTCTTCCGGAATAAAACGGCCAATTGTGCGATTGGAAGGCTTGAAATAAAACCCTGCTACCCGTTTTACATCTTCAATGGTTACTTTTTCCAGGTTGTCGCGGAAAAGGTAAGCCAGGCGCCAGTCACCTTTGGCGAGGTATTCACTCATTTGTAAACCTACCCGTTCCGAGTTGTTGAAATTCAGTTCAAAATCTTTCAACAGCCTTGTCTTGGCCCGTTCAATTTCTTCCTGAGTAATGGGAACGTCTTTGAGCTGGTCAAGGGTCCCCATCATAGTAGAAAGGGCGTCTTCAAGCGATTTATCTTTAAGTACCTCGGCCGAAAAATAGGCGTACCCATCTTCTTTTAGCGAAGAAACATAACCATATTGCGAAGAAGCTTTTTTACTTTCAACTAATGCTTTATACAATCGCCCGGATGGCTCGCTGGTCAAAACTTCCAGTAAAATGGTTAAAGGAGCGAAATCACTGTGGGTACCTGCACAAATGTGGTAAAAACACGAAGCCACCTGCACATCGCCTACCCGCCGCAGCGTGACAGAACGCTCGCCATCCTGAACAGGTTCACGGGTATAAGTAGGGTAGAGGAAGCGCTCCGGACGGGGAATACCACTGAAATACTCGTGAACGAGTTGAAGTGTTTTTTGCTCATCAATTTTTCCGCCGACCAACAATACCGCATTATCCGGCTGATAATACTTTTTATAGAAAGCCTGCAGCCGCTCGATTGGTACATTTTCCAGGTCAGATTTTGCTCCGATGGTCGATTTGCCATAATTGTGCCATAAATAAGCGGTGGAAGTAACCCTTTGTGTCAATATGCTTCCGGGGAAGTTTTCTCCACGCTCGTATTCGTTGCGCACCACAGTCATTTCGCTGTCGAGGTCCTTTTTGGCAATATAAGAATTGATCATCCGGTCTGCTTCCAGATCGAGTGCCCAGCGGAGGTTAACGTCGCTGGCGGCAAACGTTTCAAAATAATTGGTGCGGTCGTACCAGGTCGTGCCGTTGGGGCGGGCACCATGTTCCGTAAGCTCCTGCGGAATGTTTGGGTGCTTGGGCGTACCTTTAAAGACCAGGTGTTCGAGGAGGTGAGCCATACCGGTCTCCCCGTAACCCTCATGCCGGGATCCCACTAAATAAGTAATGTTTACGGTGATGGTTGCTTTGGAAGGATCGGGGAAAAGCAGGACGCGAAGCCCGTTTTTTAGCCGATATTCCGTAATTCCTTCTACGGAAGTAACTTTTTCCACACCTTCCGGCAATTCTGCAGCCTTGTTTTGAGAATAGGCAGAATGTCCGCTCAGCAAACTGAACAGTGCCATCACTGTCAGTTGCCGGCAAAATGATTGTAGTAATTGCATAAATTTGATTGGTGTTTTAGATAAAAAATGTTGTGTTAAGGGCAACTTATTTTTCCTCCATCTGGTTCATCAGCGCTTCTGTGCGTTCCAGGAGGTCGCTCCAATCGCGCTTGATGGCTTCTTTCTCTTTTACAGCAGCTTTGGATTTATCATACTCGTCAACAGCATTCAGTCTTTTTTCCAATTCCAGCCGTTGTGCTTCCAGGGCTTTCAATTCAGCCAGCGCGTCGGTATCTTTATTTTCCTGTGCTTTGGTCTTCAGGTTTTTAAACAGCCCGCCTACTTTGTCGACTGCTTCATCGTATTTGCCTTCATCGAATTTTTCTTTCTCAGATTTAAGCAATCCCCAGGCTGCTTTGCCTAAGTCTTTGGCTTCTGTGAAAATTTCTTTTGATTGCGCTTTTTCTTCAGTCGTACCGAAAAAATAATTGTACAGTAGTATGCCGATTACCAGCAATGCAGCGAGTTTGAGCAGGTTACCCATAGATGTAATAGCGTTGATGTTTGAAAATGAAGCGGCTCCTTGACCGCAAATGCCCTACAAAAGTAGGAAAACGCGAACAATCTCTCGTTGGTATATAGCGCATTTTGACTATTTTCGCTGCTTCAAAAAAACAGCGGTAACGAAAAGCTGTTCTCCCGTGTTAAAAACGGTCAAGACCATTGATAAAGTACAACTATGGAATACAATCCAAGAGAGATTGAACAAAAGTGGCGGAGCTACTGGGAAGACAATCACATTTACCAGGTTTCCAATAAATCGGACCTTCCGAAGTATTACGTATTGGACATGTTTCCTTATCCTTCAGGGGCAGGTCTGCACGTTGGGCACCCGCTGGGATACATCGCCTCCGATATTTTTTCCCGTTACAAGCGGCTTAGCGGCTACAATGTACTCCACCCCATGGGGTACGATTCTTTTGGATTGCCCGCTGAACAATACGCCATCAGCACCGGCCAGCATCCGGCCATTACAACTGAAGACAATATTGCCACGTTCCGCCGGCAACTGGATAATCTGGGCCTGAGCTACGACTGGAGCAGAGAGGTGCGTACTTCAGACCCTAAATTCTACAAGTGGACTCAGTGGATTTTCATGCAGTTGTTCAATCACTACTACGATCAAGATGCAGGTAAATCTTTGCCTATCAGTCATTTAGTGGCCAGATTTGCTCAAAATGGCAATTTGGGTGTATGTGCAGTATGCGACGACGACACCCCTGCTTTTAGTGCAGCGGAGTGGAATGCCATGGACGAACAGGCACAACAAACTTTGCTATTGAAGTACCGGCTGACTTTTCCGGAAGAATCCTTCGTCAACTGGTGCCCGGCTTTGGGTACGGTTCTTTCGAACGATG
>JABWAJ010000385.1 GCA_013361075.1 Saprospiraceae bacterium
GGATAAATCAACTCCGGTGCGCGCTTCGATTGCGTCATGGCATAAGCTTTATCGTAATAGCGGAGGGCAATGCCGGCAGCGGTAAAAAAATCATCCCGATCCAGCGCTTCAACTGCTGCTTTGAGGTGCTGCCCTCCCAACCGCTTCCGAATGCGCTCAAAAGCATCAATCAGGTCAGCTTTGGGAAAGCAGGCATACGTGGCAACCAATTTTTTTACCCGGATGTCAACAGGCATGTCCATTCGGAGCATGGGTGCTGCAGACATCTGTTGCCAAAAGCCCGGCGGAATGTAAACCCTGCCAATGGACTGGCTTTCGTCTTCAATCCAGACCCGGACGCCCGTTGGCAATTTGCGAAAAGCATCAAACAGGTCATTTTCAAATTGTTCCACTGTTGGCTGCGGCATTTCCCCCATGGCTCCAAAAGCAGAACCTTTATGGCGGGCCAAGGCTTCCAGATCCAGAATAAACTCCCCTTGCCGGTGCAATTCGTGCAACACTTCTGTTTTACCAGATCCGGTATGTCCGCCCAAAATACAAATGTCGAAACGGTACCCGGCCAATGCCTCAAGGAGGTATTGCCGGTATGCTTTATATCCACCCTGAAGTATGGTCACATCGAAATCAGCAAATCCAAGCAGCCACGCCATACTACCGCTCCGTTTTCCGCCACGCCAGCAATGGACCGCTACTTTGCGGTTTGGTGCAAGACGCGATGCCTGCCGGACGAAACTGCTCATTTTTCCACCAACAAAATCCAGGCCTTTCAGCAGGGCGGCTGATGGATTCACCTGCTTGTATAGCGTACCTACTTCAGCACGTTCTTCATTGGAAAACAAGGGCAGGTTTACGGCTCCCGGAATATGGCCATGCGCATATTCAGCGGGCGTGCGCACATCAATCAGCACGCGATCTTCGGAAACTACTTCAAAAAGCGCTTCGGGCGCTATCGCATTCGCCATGTAAGGGTTTAGTTCTGAGTATCTGCATTGTTGTTGACATCGCCGGATTTGATCCCGATGAAAGACACATCAGTGGTCACCTCTGCTGCCAGGTTTACCACCATATAGGGCATGGGTACATTTTCTCCAAGCGGGTCCTGTGGGTTATTGAAAACAAAATCTGCAGGAAAAAATTGCCAGGATCCAACGCCCGGAAAATCAGTAATCAAAGCCAGTACAGCCCTCGAAATGTGAATGATGTCCGTAGTGGTGATATCGCCCGAACCATTTACATCCGCTGCAAAAAACTTATAGGGTCCTTCCAGATTTTCGATGCTGAGAATCTCCTTCCGAATCCTGATGATGTCGGAAGTGGAAACACCATTAGATAAGGCCTGTGAGTTTTTGTTCAACTCCAGGCTATACGACTCGCCTGCAGGCAAATTATCGAAAGTATATAAGCCACTGGCATCGGTTGTATCGGTCAATACAGTATCCATTGCTGTCAGGGTGACCACAGCACCAGAAATGGGAACTCCCAACTCGTTGCCAACGAATCCACCGATAGCGCCCGTCCCGCCAACTACAGGAGCGGGATTCTCCATACCATGAAGGGTATCCCCGACCATCATACCGGAAGGGTCGAGCCAGTCTTTCAAACGGGTAGGTGCTGTATTTCCGCCATTCCACGACATAGACAGGCGCCCGAAATACCCCGTTGTCGTTGTTTCGCAAGCTGCATCACCCCCGTGAAGTTGTCCTACAATCAGTCGTTGCTGGTTAAACAACCCGGCGCCGGAAGACCCCGGTTCAAAAGTCCCTGTAGAATAAATTACCCTAAAATGATGGTTTGCCGGTGTAGTGACATCATTATCCCAATTAATCTGAAAACTGTGTATGGCAGCCGGCGTTGCTGAACTGGCGATTTTTTTGGTGTCGCCTACCGGATGGTGGATGATCGTCGAATTCTGTGGGGTTGTGTTGGAAGCTTTGTTCCAGCCATTAAACCACACCTGGTAAGCTGCCGGAATGGCAGGCAGCAATTCAAGCAGTAAAAAATCATTTTGTTGGCGGCCAGCGCGAAGGGTGCTGCCCAAAAGTGACTGGAAACCCGGTTCGATGGCGGGGTTATTGCAATCGGCACCCTGGTATCTGAAATCGAATCTCCACAAATCGTATTGAGGTGTGTAGCCATCCATGCAGTGAAATGCAGTGAGCAGATAGGGTTTCCCGTCTTTGGCTGTATTGTTGAGTATATTGCCCGTACAGAAGCCCATGCCTTCCTCTACCACCACTACAATGCGGCAGATCCCTCGTTCTTCAGCTTGCCAGTTATCTCCTGCCGGGCAATTGATGTTGGTATGACAGGGCCAGGAGGCACCAAACCCCGACATGCGGGCGCCGCCAGCTAACCGGTCTGCGTTGTATGCATGGTCTACTCTGGAAATCCGGAAAAGCCCCTGCCCCCTGACGGCAACCGGCTCGTAATATTCTACAATCGCCGTTTCGCCATAAACCAGCCCTGTCCAGAAACGCCCGGAAGCCGTGTTGTTGCGAAAAGTATACGCACCGGCAACCTGTGTTCCATCCGGGCTGTACATAAACAGGCGTGCACCAGGGGGGATATAAAGGTTTTCGTAAAAAACAGCCAATGCCAGAGCACCTTCTGAGTGAATTTGAACCTGCCAGATCCGGTCGCCGTTTGCCAGTTCGGCCCACCCGGCTTCCAGTTCCCGCAAGCCAATATCCGTTGGGATGGGCGCGGCAAAACGCGCTACGGGTGAGGAATCATCCTCCTTTCTGATTTTCCTCAAATCCAGGCCAGGAAGTTGCACTTCCGGTAAGGAATTGGACAACTGTTCCTGGTATCTCGGGTCCAAACCCATGGGGCGGCCGCCTCCGCTAACCTGCGCAAAACCAGCCAGGCACAGCAACTGAAACGAACAGAGGAAAAAGAATGAAGATTTCATGGTCAACCGGTTTTGGTATTTACTTCAAGCCGGCAATTGGCAATCCGCATGAAACCTATTTTCAGCTTTTAAGCCCAATTGCCTTTGCCAATTTACCCGCCTGCTAAAACGTAACTTCCAGTGTCAGGACTTCTTCGCCGCGTCTCACCTTGACCATGGTTTTATCCCCGGCATTAAATTTACCCAGGCCTTCCATATACCCATAAATGTCCTTCACTTTCATCTCGCCAATTTCGATGATGACGTCCCCTTTTTTGAGGCCTCCTTTTTCAGCGGCACGGCCTGAAAGAACATCGTCTACCCGCATGCCTTCACCATCGTAAGCATAATCTGGCATCACACCAAGAGAGACCTTATACCGGGCAGCCTGGCGGCCTTCTTCCTCGTCCTTTGTTTTGGAAAAGGCCAGTTTGCCAGACTTGTCAAGCGATTCTATCAGAGCAAACATAAAATCGCCAATGCGTTTGATGCCGTCGAAATTGATCAATCCGGCATCGTCGCCTGGCTTGTGGTAATCCGTGTGCTGTCCGCTGAAAAAGTGCATCGCCGGAATGTCTTTGAGGTAAAACGAAGTATGATCAGAAGGGCCAACGCCGGAATCAGTTGTCTTTATTTTCAGGTTGCCCGCGGTGATTTTAGGCAGGGTTTCTTTCCAAACAGGCGAAGTGCCTACGCCATTGATGACCAAAACATTGTCCTCGTTCAGACGCCCAACCATGTCCATATTAAGCATGTAATTGACGGTTGTGGCGTCAAAATTAGCCGAATTGACATAAGCCTTGGAACCAAGCAAACCTAATTCCTCTGCCGAAAACGCAATGAAAAGGTAGTTATTTTTTTTGACTTTGCTGTTTTTTAGTCGGGTTGCGAGGTAGATCAATGCTGCCACTCCGCTGGCATTGTCATCAGCACCATTGTGAATTGCTGCCTCTCCGGTATGGCGGGAGCCGAATTCTCCTTTACCTAAGTGGTCGAAATGCGCGCCAATCACCACCGTGGTTTTTGCCCGGTTGTCAATATAGCCCACTACATTCCGCCCCTGCCGGGATTCACCGCCAGCTGCATGGGGATTCGGATTGTATTTGAAATCAAAAACCTGCATCCATCCCTGATTGTCCCCTTTGGGCGACAGTCCGATTTCTTCAAAACGCCTGGCAATGTATTCTGCAGCAAGCATTTCGCCTTTGGTGCCGGCTTCGCGGCCTTCCAGGTAATCGGAAGCCAGGTAAACTACATCCACCCGCATTTGGTGGAGTGCCGGATCAGAAAATTGCGCGATTGTCGTATAAACGCAGGCGATCAGAAGCGCTGCCGTCATAAACAGGTATTTCATGAAAGGGTATTTTTGAATGATGTCAAATATCTTGGTTTTAACCCTCAAAAATAAGGATTTCTCAGCGATGAAAGGCTGCCCGGGGGCATTATTTACGACTTCATGACACCATAAAGTCACATCCCGTGTATAAAAAAATGACACGGGGCCAGTACAGCAACCGGCCTCGTGTCATTGCAGTATTTTATTGAAATGGAAGCTACTTAATCCTCGCTAACCATCAACACCAAAGCTTTCTTCGAAATTTTATCAGCACTTGCCCGCATATCGTTGGAAGCTGGCTGGAAGTTTTCGGCCCTTCCTTTTTCCAATTCAGCTTTGGAAGGGGCTTTGCGCTTTACCGCAACCTGCAAAGAATCAGCGACATAAATGAAAATTTCCTGGATGTATTCACCGGACATGCTCTTGGAGATCTCATCCAGCATGCTCACTTTGCCATTGGAGTTGAAATAATAACGAGCTTCGTACTCCCTGCCAATGGCTTTGCAATAGATTTGCTTGAGCGTAGAACCGGCATACATGTTGGTGACTTCCAGGTCGAGGCCGTCCATAGAAACGGTGCGCATGGCGTCAGTTTTCAATTGTTTAACCGGTGGTTTTTTACCTTTTGTTTCAATAGAGGTATAACCACTAGCTACTGAGGTGTCCTGAGCTGCGGCGGCAGTGCCGGTTTCCTGAGTTTGCTCATTCGTGTTTTGTGATTTTTGTCCGCAGGAAATGGCAACAAGACCCAGGCTGCCTGTAATGATCAATGGGAAAATAATGCGTTTCATATCGTACTCTTTGTTTTTGCGATTTGAAAATTCCCGCAAAGAAAAGACTTTTCCGGCCAACGCTGAAACGATTTTCAAGGAATTAACGCAGGGCTGCCTTTAAGTAGGGTATTGGCCTTCGCCCTTAAAGAAAAGATTCCAGAATTAAGCGGGTTACCCCTTCTGGTAGCGGTGTTTTTTGACCGTTTCCACAAAGCACTTAACATGGTCTAATGGCGTATCCGGGTAAAGGCCATGCCCCAGATTGGCAATGTAGTGAGGGCCAAAAGCATCCAGCATCTGCTGCACCGCTTTTTCTATAACCGCTGGTTCTGCGTAAAGGCCGCAGGGGTCAAAATTGCCCTGGAGGGTTTTGTGCGGCCCAACCCACTTGCGGGCTTGAGCGGGTTCCGTATTCCAGTCAATCCCAATAACGCGGCAATCGAGGTTGCCCATTTCCGGCAAGGCAAACCAGGCGCCTTTGGCAAAAACCGTTACCGGAACAACCGGTGCAAGGGCGGTGCAAATCTTGGAAATATAAGGCAACGCAAACGTGCGGTATTGCTCCGGACTGAGAATGCCTGCCCAGGAGTCGAATAACTGCACCAGATCGGCACCGCTGGCTACCTGGTGCTTAAGGTAAGCAATAGAAGTTTCGGTAATTTTATCCAACAGGCGATGGGCTAATTCGGGACGGGTGTAGAGCAATTTTTTTGATTTTGAGAAAGTTTTGCTGCCACTGCCTTCCACCATGTAGGAAAGGATGGTCCAGGGCGCGCCGCAAAAGCCGATAAGCGGCACGCGGCCGTTCAGG
>JABWAJ010000386.1 GCA_013361075.1 Saprospiraceae bacterium
CGCTTCGTTCACCATGAATACCTCAACCGGAAAACTAAAACCAATGCCCTGGCAAAGGGATAAAGTTTCCCGCCCGGCAGTACCATTGCCCACTGCAATGGCTTCTATCTGAAAACGTTCGGCAAGGTGTTGCAGATTTTTGATCGCGGTGGTGGTATCCGATTGCGGCGGGTGCGGATAAATGGTCGTGTTGTGCAACAGGTTGCCGGAAGCATCGAGGCAAACCACTTTGCATCCGGTACGAAAACCAGGGTCAATGCCCATTACCCGACGTTCGCCTAATGGCGGTGCGAGCAACAACTGCCGGAGGTTTTGTGCAAATACTTCTATCGCTTCTTTGTCTGCTTTTTCCTTCGATTTGTTTCGAAACTCGGTTTCAATGGACGGGGCAAGCAACCGCTCATAGCTGTCTCGTATGGCTGCTTTGACCTCCATTGCGGCTCGACCGCTGTTTTTTACATGCAATTGCTCGATACGACCGATCGCAGCATCTTCATCAGCCGGCGTGATCACCACACGCAAAAATCCTTCCTCCTCGCCTCGCCGGATGGCCAGCAAGCGGTGCGATGGACATTTTTTCAGAACCTCTTCATAATCAAAATAATCGCGGTATTTCGCAGCTTCTTCTTCTTTTCCCCGAGCTACTTTGGAGCGCACAATGGCATCTTTTTCAAAAGCATACCGCACCCGACCCCGGCTTTTTTCGTCTTCGTTGACCCACTCGGCCATGATGTCGCGTGCTCCCTGAAGGGCTTCTTCCACGCTGGCAACCTGCTCGTTAAGGTAGGCTTTCGCCAAAACGTCTACATCGTTGCGCTGTTGGGCAAAAATAACCTGTGCCAGTGGCTCCAGCCCTTTTTCCCTGGCCACACTGGCTTTTGTTTTGCGTTTGGGTTTGTAAGGCAGGTAGATGTCTTCCAATTCTACCGGGTCATAAGTGCCCTCAATGCGTCTGCGCAGTTCATCCGTCAGTTTTCCCTGTTCCTCTATGGATTTCAACACGGTTTCGCGCCGTTTTTCCAGTTCTTCCAGTTTTTTCATCTCGCGGTGAATGGCCGCAATTTCTACTTCATCCAGAGAACCGGTTGCTTCCTTGCGATAGCGAGCGATAAACGGAATGGTGGCACCGTCCTGAAATAATGCAATGGTATTTTCAATGCCTTTGGTTTTAAGACCCAGTGTGTTGGCGATGATTTGAATGTGTTGGGAGGTCATTCTAATATTTCCTTGTGGTGAAGTTTTCTGTATTGAAAAAAAAATCTTAAAAAAAAGAAAGGCAAAAATAGGAAAATAAAGGGTGAAAAAGGAATACTGGATTTTAATGACGGGGGGTGTATCTTTGTCTGTCATGATGATACCAGACGCTCAACAAACCCGCAACTGGGATGCCTACACCATCGCCCACGAACCCATCGCCTCCATTGACCTGATGGAGCGGGCAGCACGTGCATTTTCCAGTTGGTTTCAGCACCATTTCCCGGATATAGACCGGCCGATTTATATTTTTTGCGGCCCTGGCAACAACGGCGGCGACGGATTGGCTGTAGCCCGGATGTTGCACCAGCAGTTTTTTTCTGTGACTGTCTATTTGTGTTATACCGATGGGAATACTTCCGCAGATTTTCGCGCCAATCTGGAGCGATTGCCCAGGTTGCAGGAGTTGCAGATTTTTGAATTGCAAAGCCTCGACCCATTGCCTGCCATTCCCCAAAATGCTGTAGTCATAGACGCGTTGTTTGGCTCTGGTTTGAACCGTGCCCTCCAAGGCGATTTTGAACAACTGATCCTGCACCTGAACGCCCATGCAAAAACAGTAGTTTCCATTGACATTCCTTCGGGTTTGTTTGCTGACCGGCATACAGAAGGAACCAGCATCCATGCGCACCATACCCTTAGTTTTGAAACGCCCAAACTGGCCTTTCTTTTTCCAGAGAATGCTGACCGGGTAGGGGAGTGGTCGGTGCAATCTATTGGCCTCCACCCCGATTTTGGGGCAACATTAGCCGTGTCTAACCATTATATCGACCTTAAATTGATCCGAAGCTTTATCCGGAAGCGAAAAAAATACGACCACAAAGGCAACTACGGCCACGCACTCCTGATTGCCGGCAGTTTTGGCAAGGCAGGTGCCGCCATCCTTTCTGCCCGGGCCTGCCTGCGCAGTGGAGCCGGGTTGCTTACGGTGCACGTGCCGCGGTGCGCCTACGAAGTTTTGCAAGCTACCGTTCCCGAAGCGATGGTTAGCCCGGATTGGCACCAATACTTCTTTTCCAAACTGCCTGAATCGCTGGAAGCTTTTCAAGCCATCGGCATTGGCTGCGGCCTCGATCGGCAAGGCGAAACCGCCACGGCACTGCTGCAATTGCTGGAAACCTGGAATAAACCCATGGTACTGGATGCCGATGCACTAAACCTTCTTTCAGAACACCCCGACTGGTACATCAAAATTCCACAAAACAGCATCCTGACTCCGCATCCGAAAGAATTTGAACGCCTGTTTGGAAAATCCGAAAACGATTTTGAGCGCAATGCCCTGCAACGCCGGAAAGCACAGGAATTAAAGGTGTACATTTTGTTGAAGGGCGCCCATTCCTGCATTGCAACGCCGGATGGGCTTTGCTATTTCAACAGTACCGGAAACCCGGGCATGGCTACGGGCGGCAGCGGAGATGTGCTGACCGGAATCCTGACAGGTTTGCTGGCGCAGGGGTATTCATCATTGGAATCGGCTTTGTTGGGGGTTTATTTGCATGGATTGGCGGGGGATTTGGCGGCCGCAGCAAATAGTGCTGAAGCCCTGATAGCCGGCGATTTGGTGGCGAAGATGGGAGAGGGGTTTCAAATCCTCTATGCACGCGATTGAGGATGCTCTGCGGATACAAGTTTGCCCTCGCACCCGCAGAACCTCTCACAGGCTAATTTCCCCAATCCAATTGTCCGCTAAACGGAACAATCAGTATTATATCCAATAAAACTTTAGGATCAATGCTGTCGCCATCCAATAAACCGCTTCCGCCAGAGGAAAAATCCAGGGCTACCTGCCAGCCTAATTCGTTGCCGGATTTAAAATTATCCTTTTCTCCAATGGCCGCAGCCCCGGTTCCCGGATCCCAGTCAGAACCATTCAAAGTTACGGAAGGCAGGTCGGTATATGCATCAGGATTTGCCAGGACAAGTGCCAGATAGGCATTCCCGTTTTTCCCTAAACTCAGGGAATCGGTGGCCAGATTGACGGGGAACTGACCACGCAGGAGGTTGAAATTGAGGCCATAAGTGCTCAGGAATGCGTACCAGGCACTCGAATATTGCTGGCGCAGGCTAAGATACAAACTTCCCTGATAATTTTTGAGTTGATCTAAATTAGTCACCTGCCGTGCAAAGGTTTGCCCACCTGGCGACGCGGTATAGGAGATTTGAATGATGACATCTGTAATCGCCGCAAAATCAAACGCATTGGCTGCTTTTGGCATGATCAATTCCCAGTCCGAAATTGCGCCTGTGCCTTCGAAAGGCAGGTATTGCGGGTCGTTGAAATTCAATTGGAACAGCCCTGCATCGTTAATGCCGGTTGAAATGCTGATCTGTTGGTTGGCACTCCAGTTGGCGCGAATTGCCCCGTTAGGAGGCACCCCACCCATGGTTAGCAGGGATTTCACCCCGTTGATATCAGGTCGAACCAAAACCTGGTTGCTCGTTTGAATCAAGGTGGCATTCAGGTTTTGATAAGGTCCGACTACCGCAGGAATGGTTAAGGAAATGCTGGCGATTTTGCGGTTGTAATGCCCGGGGAAATCCAGGTCAAAATCCAATTCTGTAAAGCTGAACTTACAGGAACCTTTCTTTTTCAAGTCGAGCAAGGCTTGTGGATTTTGCTGCATCAAAGAAAAAGTTTTGTGAATCTCCTGATAACGGCTGTTGTTGTCGTGGTAGGCTTTTTCCATCTGGGCCAGGCTCAATGACAACGCATCGCCGGCTAATAGTCCCTTGTACTGGTCGTTCCAGGGGTTGCCGGTTAGGAAAGTGTCCGAAGAACTTAGTTCATACTGGTAGCAGGTTTGCGCCTGTTGAGCCAATTCCAAAGCCATCTGGTATGCCTGATAGTACAAGGTACTCAGTTGGCCCGCCATCCATACGTAAAGGTCTTCGTTGGTGAATTTTGTTTGCAAAAAATTCAGGACATCCTGGCTTTGCTGGTACTGCGTTTGCGTGATGCTGTAATCCTGTTGTGCGGCAGAGATGGCATATTGGTTGGCAGCAAGTTGGGCATTTATCTGACCAATGGCATCTGTGATGGTCTGGATGCGCAGGTTCCACTCCTGCTCCCGGCGAATATAGCTTGCCTTTTCACGCATAAGCCCGGCACTTTCAGAGATCGCTTGTGCTGAAGCACCTAGCGCTTTGCTGATGGCTTCCATACTGCCTCCAAAGTTGAACCCCCCGTCGGAAAGACCAAAGATGTTCATGAAGAGATAAGCTAAAGAGGCGGTTCCAACGACACCTGCAGCGACTGAATTGATGATCATGGCGTCGTTGCCAAGCGAAAGGGAGGTAGATTCTTCAGGTAACAATTGCTGAGTGGCCCAGCCTTGAATTGTGTCAAGCTCTGTTTGGGAACTTTCCAGGCTATATTGAAGCCCCACTTGTGTCTGGTACAATTGATTTACCATGTCTGCCTTGGCTTGCAAGGTCATGTTGAAAATAGCGCTTTCCTGTGTTTGCCGCAATTGCGACAAAGTCTCGCCGTCCTGTTTTTCCAAAGCGGCGAGAAGTTCATTGCCCAAACCAACAACCTGTTGCGTGAAGTTTTTGGCGAGCTGGATCATTTGGTCGAACCGGTAATAGGGCACCTGCATGTTGTTGCTGCCAGCCGGGCCGGTAGCACCATACGCTCCGCCATCGACGAGGGTGGCCGGATTGAGCGGCGGGCCAAAGAGAGCAGGTTGTGTAGCTTGCCCCTGCAGATTCAGCCCGTGCCGGATTTTGTACAGACGGTTGGCGACCAGGCTCCAGTACTGAATAAGCTGCTCGTTGTCGGGGATGCAGAAGTAGCCGTTCAGAATGCTGGCTACACCTGCAGGCACTGTGTGGCCACCAGGCAACGCAGCACGTAGGCGGCCGCGCTCTCCACGAGTGATGTCCCCGCACCCGATTCCGGGTATCGGCTGCTCGCTGCCCCGAGCGAAGGGCGCTTCGCCTGCGACCTGGCCATCGCGAAGCTCAGTCGCACGACGACGGCGCGCGACGCGCCGTTGACACTCGTTACGCCGCGCCCGGCCGAGCAGGCGTACTGGACCGAGCAATTCCGCGGCGTTCGCCAGGTGCGCAGCCTTGTCTTCGTGCCGCCCCGTACGCTGCGGCCGGAGGGGCTCACGCTGGCCACGCTGTGCGACGCGGCCGAGCGGCTCGGTGCGCCGCTGCTTCTGGTGTACGTGTCGAGCACGACCGGCCCCGAAACTGCCGACACGGTTGGGCTGCTCTACGAAACCAGCTCGCGCTCGCCGCTGGCGAGTCTGCGCAGCAAGGGGAGTGGGCACGCGACGGCCGACGCACCCGGTGGCTCGCTTGACGAGGCCAAGGGCGACTATCGCGACCAGGATGCGCGCTTCCAGGCCCAGCGCGAGTTCGAGCACGTCACGCTGGCCTGCGTGGGCGAGCTGATGCGGATGGATCGTCCGCCCGCCGCGACGCAGCCACACCGCTGGCATCAGCCCTTCGTCGAGCGCTGGTGGATGACGGACCGGCGTGGGCGGGGGAATTGAGGGGCGGAGGGAAGGAGTCAAGGAGCCGAGGGGTTGAGGAGTCGAG
>JABWAJ010000387.1 GCA_013361075.1 Saprospiraceae bacterium
CCCGCACCTGACGCTGATCCCGCCATTTACCTGGCCGGAGATGAGGTTTGATGTTCTTGCAGACTGCCTCCACGGGTTTACCCGGCAGCACCCGATCCCAACTGTTCGGTTGCTCAACTTCAGCAGTTTTCCTCCGCGGGTTATTTTTGTTAATGTTGAACCGGATCCTGAGTTGCAGCAATTTCAGCAATCGCTTGAAAACCATCTGGAAGAACAGCTTAATATCCGTACCGATCGCCAGTATGGCTTCCACCCGCACGTTACGGTTGCATTCAAGGACTTGCGCGAATCGGTTTTTCCGCAAGCCTGGGCATATTTTTCTGCCCAGACTTTTGCCCACACCTTTCAGCCACCGGGTATGGCTTTGCTTCGGCATAATGGGCAATACTGGGAAGTGAACCGGGAGTTTGGGGTCTGAATCCTTTTTCAAATTATTTCCAAAATTCTATACTTTTACCCAAAACTGACACCATGAAGATTTTTCGGGTTATTCTCTTCATCCTTACTTCTTTGCTCATGTCCTGTCAAACAATGGCACCGATTTTGACGACTTACGAAACCTATCCGATATATCGGGGAACCGACCTGGGGTTGACCTGGTCTCCAAAAAAATCTGTATTTAAACTTTGGTCGCCGCCTGCAGAAGAAGCCCGTATTCTGGTGTACGCAGATGGCCAAGGGGGTAGTGCACTGAAAATACACAGCCTGAAAAAAGGAAAAAACGGGGTATGGTCGGCCACTTTCAACGAAAACATGGAGGGGCTGTTTTATGCTTTTCAAGTCAAAATCAAAGGAGAATGGCTGGCAGAAGTACCCGATCCTTACGCAAAGGCTGTGGGCATCAATGGCAGGCGTGCGATGGTGGTAGATCCTTCAAAAACGGATCCTTCCGGGTGGGAAAATGACCGCAGGCCGCCGTTGAAAGACTATACTGATATCGTTATTTACGAATTGCACGTTCGGGATTTATCGAGCGACGCCAATTCGGGCATTCGCAACAAAGGCAAGTTTCTGGGGCTTACCGAAACCGGAACCCGCAGCCGTGAGGGCGATGCTACCGGGCTGGATCACCTTGTTGATCTGGGAATAACCCACGTCCACCTCTTGCCTTCTTACGATTATTTGTCTATTGACGAATCCAAACCATACGATAGCAACGTGTACAATTGGGGCTACGATCCGCAAAACTACAATGTGCCGGAAGGGAGTTACGCCACCAATGCTGAAAACGGAGCCGTGCGGATCCGCGAGTTCAAACAAATGGTAAAAACCCTGCACGAAAAGGGCATTCGGGTGATTCTGGATGTAGTTTATAACCATACCGGTGTCACAGAGGCTTCCAATTTCAACCAATTGGTACCCGGCTATTATTATCGCCAAAATGAAAAAGGTGGTTTTTCTGATGCTTCTGCCTGTGGCAATGAAACAGCTTCGGAGCGGCCAATGATGCGCAAGTTTATTGTGGAATCGGTAAAATACTGGGCGAATGAATACCATTTGGATGGGTTTCGTTTCGACCTGATGGGCATTCACGATATGGAAACCATGAACGAAGTGAGCCGGGAATTGCGAAAAATTGACCCGTCTATTTTTGTTTATGGAGAAGGCTGGACCGCCGGGGCCAGTCCGCTGCCCGACGAACGCAAAGCCATCAAAAAAAATACCCTTCTGATGGATCATGTGGCTGCGTTCAGCGACGACATGCGGGATGGCATCAAAGGGCATGTTTTTCACCCGGAGCAAAAAGGGTTCGTGAGTAGCCTGGCCGGGTTGGAAGAAAGCGTGAAGTTTGGAATTGTTGCCTCTACGCTGCATCCCCAGGTGGATTACCAAAAAGTCAATTATTCAAAGGCGCCATGGGCTAAAGAACCCCAGCAAACCATCACCTATGTCTCCTGCCACGACAATCATACATTGTGGGACAGGCTGGCTGTTTCGGCACCCGAAGCCAGCGAAGCCAACCGCATCCGCATGCACAAACTTGCAGGTGCGATGGTGCTTACTTCGCAGGGGGTTTCTTTCCTGCATGCCGGCGTGGAACTGCTTCGGTCAAAAAATGGGGAAGAAAACTCTTATAAGTCACCCGACGAGATCAACCGAATCGACTGGTCGCGCAAAAACCGCTACAAAGAGGTCTATGCTTATTTCAAAGGGCTGATTGCTTTGCGCAAACAACACCCCGCTTTCCGCATGACGAGTTCCGAAATGATCCGGCAACATTTGAGGTTTCTGGAAATGAATGAATCCAATCTGATCGCCTACACCATATCAGGGAATGCCAACGGGGATAGTTGGCAAAACATCCTGGTGGTGTTTAATGGAAATCCGGGAGATAAAAAATTTCAGATTCCCGGCGGAAAATGGACGGTCGTTGTGAATGGGGAAAAAGTCAGTGAGACTGGCTTAGACAGCGTCTCCGGAGGAAGCATGAGCATACCGCCATATACTGCAATGGTACTCTACAGCAATAATCTGCCAAAAGAATAAAACCATTAAAGTAGAATTATCCGCAGGCTATTGCTAATTTTGACTTCCGAATTAAAGCCCGGATAGGCGCAAAGTTGACATGCATTTACTTTTAAAGCGCTGATAAGCAAGGCGAAAAACAATAAAAGAAATTACAGTTATGAGTTGGTTCAAACGACTCAAGGAAGGCATTCAGACGGCAACACGGAATAAGAAAGAAGCACCGGAAGGACTTTGGTATAAGTGCAAGCGTTGCAGGCATACTTCTACCGTTAAGGAACTCAAGGAGAATTTCTACAAGTGCCCCCAGTGCAACTACCACGTGCGCATTAGTTCGCAGGAATACTTCGAATTGTTGTTCGATGGTAATTACGAAGAGCTTTTCGGAGAGTTGCGGGCCAGGGATATGCTTGAGTTTACGGACATTAAGCCTTATCCCGACCGGTTGGCCGAAGCTGCTCTGAGCACCGGATTAACCGATGCCATTGCCGTTGCAAAAGGCAAAATCAACAAAAGGCCCCTGGTCATTGCTGCGATGGACTTTAAGTTTATCGGCGGGTCAATGGGCTCCGTGGTTGGGCAAAAAATTGCCATGGCTATTGATGTATGCATAGAAACGCATACTCCTTTGCTCATTATCTCCAAATCCGGGGGGGCACGCATGATGGAATCGGCTTTTTCGCTGATGCAAATGGCCAAAACTGCCGCCAAGCTTACCCAATTGGCCAAAGCCCGAATTCCGTATTTTTCATTGATGACCGACCCGACCACCGGTGGCGTGACGGCTTCTTTTGCCATGCTGGGCGATATCAATTTCGCAGAGCCGGAAGCCCTGATCGGTTTTGCCGGTCCCCGGGTAATTAAAGAAACCATTAAACGCGATTTGCCGGAAGGTTTCCAAAGCGCAGAATCTGTACTGGAGCATGGCTTCCTCGATTTTATAGTGGATCGGAAAGACCTGAAGGAGCAATTGTCTGATCTGCTGGCATTGTTCAGCGGGGCTGATAAGGTAACGGAAGAGTAAGTGCACAGCACACAGCTGCCCGATACAAGATAAGAAGCGGACCCTCATGAATAATGGCTGCGAGGCGGACGTAGTCTGGCACAGGCAATATTGAATTTAGGAACAATGAGGCATTCTCTACTTTTATTCTTCATCTGGTATTTTGCTGCTGCAGTTGCAACCGGCCAGTCGTCCATTGCACCGCAACTGGATCCGCGTCTTTACGAAATAGCACAAGCGCCATCTGCACAACGGTTGGAAAAAGACATCCGCACCCTGGCTGGTTTTGGCACCCGCAGCACCTTATCCGACACCGTATCGGAAACCCGCGGCATCGGCGCAGCACGGCGCTGGATCAAGGCGGAATTTGAAAAAATCTCCAAAGACTGCGGAGGCTGCCTCGAAGTTTTTTACCAGCGTACCTTGTTTAAAGGTGGTGTTAATCCCCGCATTCCGCGTGATGTGTGGATCGTCAATGTAGTAGCCCTCCAGCGTGGTACAAGGTACCCCAACCGCTACGTCATCATGTCCGGTGATATTGACTCCCGGCCTTCCAACCCCAGTGATGGCGAAAGCGAATCGCCCGGAGCCAACGACAATGCTTCAGGCATGGCCGGCACCCTTGAAGCAGCACGGGTGCTGACGAAATATAAATTTCCAAACAGCGTCATTTATGTCGGCCTTTCCGGCGAAGAACAGGGCCTTATCGGCGGCCAGTACATGGCGGAAAACGCCAAAAAAGAAGGATGGGAAATTCTCGGCGTACTGAACAACGACATGATCGGTAACATCGAAGGCATCAACGGGGTGATTGACAACCGCACTTTCAGGATTTTTTCGGAACCCGTTCCCGCCACGGAAACCGAGCAGCAGCGAGCCTGGCACCGGGTGTACGGCGGCGAAGTGGATGGTCCTTCCCGCCAACTGGCCCGCTACGTAGATAAACTTACGGATCTCTACACCACCAACCTCGATGCGATGCTGGTGTACCGCCTCGATCGCTTTGGGCGCGGCGGCCACCACAAACCGTTCAATGACCTGGGTTTTCCCGGTATTCGCATCATGGAAACCTGGGAAAATTACAACCGCCAGCATCAGAATGTGCGTACCGAAGACGGCATTGCTTACGGAGACGTAATAGACGGCGTCAATTTTGAGTATGCCGCCAAACTCACCGGCGTGAATGCCATTACCCTGGCGGCTTTGGCGTGGGCACCGCCTGCGCCGGTTAACGTCATGATCGGCGGAGTCGTAGAGCCTTCTACCCGGCTGAAATGGGATGCTGTGAATGATCCGGATCTGGCAGGCTACAAAATCTACTGGCGCGACACAACGGCCCCACAATGGCAATTTTCCCGCTATACAGATAAAAATAAGACCGATATTACGCTCGAAAACATCGTCATTGACAATTATCTTTTCGGAGTAGCCGCCGTTGGAAAGGATGGGAATGAGAGCCTGGTGGTGTACCCGGTGACGCTGATTCCGAGGAGGCAATAGGTTTAGAACAAATGAGGCCTCCACTTGCAATGATGCACATACCATTCAGGTTCATATTCGCTCTTTTGTCACCTGTTTTGGTACCGGTATTTGATCCCTAAAAACTGCAAAAACAAAGCAACCACACAACCATGACCAACCTGACCGTCAAAACCATGGCCGAAATGGCCGCCGCGGGCGAAACACCGGAAATCCTGTTCTGGGTGGGCTGCGCCGGAAGTTTCGATGCGCGCGCGCAGAAAGTAACGCGTGCCGTGTGTGAAATCCTGCAACAGGCGGGTATTTCCTACGCCATTTTGGGCAACGAAGAAAATTGCACGGGCGACCCCGCACGGCGCGCCGGTAATGAGTTTTTGTTTCAGATGATGGCGCTGCAAAATATCCAGACGCTGGACATGTACGCCGTGAAGCGCATCGTGGCAGCTTGTCCGCATTGCTTCAATACACTTAAAAACGATTACCCGGCGCTGGGCGGCAATTACGAAGTCATTCACCATACCCAACTCATTCACCAGCTCATTGCGGATGGAAAGCTGAAGCTGAAAGAAGGGGGGAGTTTCAAAGGCAAAAAAATTACCTACCACGATTCCTGCTACTTAGGTCGCGTAAATGGCGTGTACGAAGCGCCGCGCAAAGTGCTGGAGGCTTTGGATGCCGATCTGGCTGAAATGAAACGCAGCCGTACCAATGGTTTGTGTTGCGGGGCTGGCGGGGCTCAAATGTGGAAAGAAGACGAACCCGGCGATAAACGCATCAACATCGAACGGGCGGAAGAAGCCTTAGCCACCGGAGCGCAGATCATTGCCGTGAATTGCCCGTTCTGCCTCACCAT
>JABWAJ010000388.1 GCA_013361075.1 Saprospiraceae bacterium
AGATGCGCAACTCATCCAAAAGTCCCTGATAAGGAATGTCATTGCCGGTAAGGCAGGTACCTCCCCCCACTGTCAAGGTCCCGGTGTTCAGGATATTGATCCGGCTGGTGGTCGTCAGGCTTTGGATGAAGCGCCCGTTTACGTACAGTTTCACGCGCAACCCTTCCCGCACCACAGTAACATGCTGCCAGCAGGCTGAGTTGGTAAACTGATGCACCAGTGACACATTTTTGATGGCGGTTTCGCCAAAATAGCAATTGATGGTACGTCCGGCTGGTGCGTACCGAATGTAGAAATAGCCGTTGTCATCACAATCATCGCTGCGTTTAGACAGGATGTGCTGGGTTCCGGCATTCCCTATGGGATTGATGTAAAAACTAATGGAGATGTCTTCCGAATCAAATTCGCTGTTGACATTGCCTGTGCCCAAAAAAACCACACGGTCGTCGGCACCATCGAGCCGAAGCGCTGCATCCCTGACGCCGCAAACATAATCCGGCGCACCGATGATCGTACCTGTGTTGGCTGAATTCCCGGTAGCATCGCCGGCATTGTTTTCAAAAGGATAGTAAGCAACGAGGCCAACGGTGGTTTGGGCAGCAACTACCTGAACAAAAACTGAAAGAAAAAAGAACGCTAAATATCTCATTGTGAAGATTATTGGATCAATAACACGACAAATTTTGACGGAAGAAAACCTTAGGTTAAACGCCGTTTTGGTAGGAATAGTATCCTTTACGATGCGTCGCCGTTTAGCGGTATTATTGGCCGAACATCCCGCTAAAGCCGGGAGGCAGCATGTTTTTAAGAAGGTTTTGGGCCTCCGCCGCTTCTTTTTGAGCAGCCAGCTCAAGGGCGCGATTGATCGCAACCGTGACCAGGTCTTCCACCTGTTCGGTATCGTCCCAGTCAAGCAAAGCTTTGTTGAACGTAATGTTGAGGATTTCGCGGTTGGCATTGGCAACTACCTTTACCGCACCGTCGCCGGCTTCCGCTTCTACTGTAATGGATGCCAACTGTTGTCGCATGGCCTTTTGTTGTTCTTCTACCTGGCCAAACATATCTCCAAACATAAATGCTCTGTTTTATGCCCTGCACCATTGGGTACAAAGGCAATTTAGTGATTTGGAACGCAGCAAAATATCTTACCGGGGATCCGGCCGCACTCAATACCTGGCACAAAGGTAATCGCTTTCCTGCGGATGCGGGAATCCCTTTCCGGGTTTTTGGGGCACATTGGTGAAGCAGTCCTGGGCAGCGTTTTCAATGGGAAAACGCGCATAAAGCTCTGATACTTCTTCTTTGGTAAGGGCGCGTTCGTAAATGCGCAACTCATCCAGCACGCCTTTAAAGCGCTGGGCTCTTCCGGCGCGGAGGCAGGGGCTATTGGAAAAAGACAACAGTGCTTCGTTTTCAATGTTTACTCCGCTGCAGCGAAACCCTGCGTGTTTGAGCTGGCCATTTATATAGGTAGTGGCACGAAATCCTTCCCGTACCAGGGCAAAATGCTGCCAGCCGCTGCCTTCGTAGGTCGGGGAAATGCCGGGGAAATACTTTTCGGGTGTCTCGTGCACCCGGGTATCCACTTCCTTAGTGCCTGCATCCAGCATCAGGTCGAACATTTGGTATTCGTTACATTCCATCCGCTTGCCCAGCATGCTTTGTTTGAAAACGCCCTGTTGCTCTGATTTGAAATAAAAACTGATGGTAAAATCGGTGATGGTGAAATAGTCGTTCACCGGCCCCTGGAATTCGAGGTAGTCATTCGTACCGTCAAACAAAAGTCCGTCGTCGTCAATGCCGCACCAGCACTGTACCCCACCGAAAAGCACCCCATCCGAGCCATTTCCACTGTCGTCGCGCGCATCGCATTCATTGAAGGAGTAATAAGCGATCAGGCCCTCATCGGGGTTGCCCGGCGGCGGGAAGTTGAAAACAGCACCTGCAAACAGGGCCAGAACGATGGAGTTGAAATGGCGCATAGGTCGTTGTTATAAGGGTATTTGAACCTTCCAAAGTTAGGCGGAAATTTCCTTCTGCTCAATGGTTGGCACAGAATGCCTGAAAATGAATGTGTTTTTATTAAAAAATACCCTGTTTAGGGTATGTTTTGCTATTCCAACACACCTAAATTTGTGTCGTCAATTTCGGGGAACGGTAGTTTTTCACAAGGAAACGGTAAAGCCCTGAAATTGGGTTATAATTTCACGCGGCCGGATGAGTTGCTTCAAAAGGCCATCCCTATGTTAAAGAACAGGGTTATTCACACAATCGTTTAGAAAAACAATGCGCAAAAGGGGGTAGAGACAATTACAGTCTCCAACAGTTGAAAAACGTTGAATTTAACAAGGGGCCTCTCTTCGGATTACACCGGGGAGAGGCCTTATGTTTTTCGGTACATAGCCGATGCTCCGAGGTATTCAAACACGGTATCGGGCACTAAATATTGCACCGATTTTCCAGCTTGAATGCACTGGCGGATATAACTGGCAGAAATCTGCATCAAAGGTGCATCAAAAAAATGCACCCGCGGATGGTTTTCCAATTCACCTGCTTCGTACAACGGTCTGCGGTACACATACAAGTCGTAGTCGCGCAGGATAAGTTCGTAGTTTTTCCATTTGGGCAGGGTTTCCAACGCATCACTTCCCATGATTAGGGCAAAAGATTTGTTGGGATATTTTTCGCGCAGGTGGGCAAGCGTGTCCACGGTATAGGAAGGCTGTGGCAGGTTGAACTCAATGTCTGAAGCCCTCAGCAGGGGGTTGTCTCCAATGGCCAGGCGTACGAGGTGCAGGCGGTCGCGGTCGCGGGCGAGGCTTTGTTTGGGTTTGAGCGGATTGTGGGGCGACACAATCAACCATACTTCTTTCAGGTCGGTTTGGGTGGCCATAAAATTGGCAATGACCATGTGCCCTGTGTGCACTGGGTTGAAAGAACCAAAAAACAGGCCTATTTTTGAATTCATAGTGTCAATAATCTCCTGCACCGCCGGTAAGGGCTATTTTTCCATTTCTTCCTTCAACATCAGGTCTGATTCGAGGCTGTCTTCCGGCAGAAAGATTTCCATTTCTTCGGTCGAAAAATCATCTTCGGAAGCATCCACCAACCACCGGCCACCTACCTTTACCAGCTTGTATTCGGTTTCGTATTCGTCTTCGTAGTCATCCTTCAGCAAACACTTGCAAAAAGCAGTATCTGCTTTCTGTTCGCAACTAATGTTCAAAAAAGTTGTATTGAAAAGCGTGGAATCAATGGGATCTGCTGCAACTTGTTTGGCCAGCATGCTTAAAAATTCCTGAACTTTTGGTGTACTCAGCTGTTTGGCGGCTTCAAAATCGTTTTTGTCGTAATGAGACTGGAACAAACGGATGATTTCTTCCGGGGTTCGTTTGTCTTCTTCCGGTGCAGGAGTGTTGTTGCAGGCTTGTGTTGCGGCGAACAGCAACAGCAAAATGTAAAAAGTATAGCGTTTCATGGCGCCTTCGGCTTGATTGAGTGAATGTTTATCCTCCGAAGAGGCTCTGGTTGCAGAACCTCTAAAACGGGGCAAAATTAGTGAAAAATCAGCTACTTTTGTTTTTATGGTTCATGCTACTTTGGTAAAGATATTGCTATCGCCACTTGCCCTGCTTTACGGCCTTGGGGTCAGCCTGCGAAATGTATTCTACCGAACCGGCCTGCTTCGGTCGGTATCCTTTAACATCCCGGTAATTTCTGTTGGTAACCTCTCGGTGGGGGGAGCCGGAAAAACACCCCACATCGAATACATCATCCGCTTGTTAAAAGACTACATTAACGTGGCAACCCTGAGCCGGGGTTATGGTCGGAAAACCCAGGGATTCCTGGTCGTTGAATCCCATATGAATGCTGAACAGGCTGGCGACGAGCCACTCCAGTTTAAGCGCAAATACCCGGAGATCCTGGCGGGTGTTGCGGAAAGCCGGGCTCTGGCCATTCCGCGCCTGCTGATGGAAGACCCGGAAACGCAGGTGGTGTTGCTGGATGATGCTTTTCAGCACCGGGCTGTACAACCGGGCCTGAATATTTTGCTGACCGAATACGATAATCTTTTTACCCGGGATTTTTTACTGCCTTCGGGTCGCTTGCGCGAATGGCGCAGTGCCTATCGCCGGGCTGATGTTTTGGTGGTCACCAAATGCCCGCCAGTAATGGAGTCTGCCCAAAAAGAAGCACTGATCCGCGAGTTAAAACCATTGCCTCATCAGAAAATTTATTTTTCCTATTACGAATACGGTACGCCTTATTATATATTCAATCCCCGATTTCAGGCAACCTTGCAGGAAGACCGGGATGTACTGCTGGTGAGCGGTATTGCCCGCACGGAATATTTAAAAACCTACATTTCGGAAAAATCCCGGGCGGTTTTTACCTTAGCGTATGAAGACCACCATTTTTTTGATGATAGCGACCTGAGTGACATCAAAAAAGCATTTGGCAACATCACGACCGAGGGAATTCAAAAAATGATCCTGACCACAGAAAAGGATGCCGTTCGCTTAGAAATGCACAAAAGCTTCATCATTGAAAATAAACTGCCGGTATTTGTAATGCCGGTACAGGTGCAGTTTCATTTTGATGAAAAAGCGCAGTTTGACCAAACCATCCGGGATTTTCTGTTGAACTTTAAAGTCTGAAAAACCTTGAGCCCATTTCTGTCCGCGCTTTATCGGTTTTTGAAAATCATCGCGCGCATCGCCATCCGCATTTATTACCCCCGTACCACGATCATCAATCGGGCAGGACTCCATTTTGATAATCCGGCCATTGTGGTTTCCAACCACCCCAATACGTTGTTGGATGTATTGCTGTCGGCGTCCCGCATCCACCGGCAGGTTTGTTTTCTGGCCAATGCCGGTTTGTTTAAAACGCCGTTCACCGACTGGCTTTTCAGTACCCTTTACTGTATTCCCATTGAGCGCTACGACGATACGGGGGGCAAACCGCTCAACAATGCCGATGCATTTGCGCGTTGTGATGCATTTTTGAGTGCCGGTGGCGCCCTGTTTATTGCCCCGGAAGGAAATAGCTGGATGGAGCGCCGGATGCAAAAATTGAAAACGGGTACGGCACGGATCGCTTTCAGTGCCGAAAACAAAAATAATTTTGCCCTGGGGCTCATGATTCACCCGATTGGATTGACCTATGAAGACCCGCAGCGCTTTGGCAGCCGGGTGTTGGTGAACGTGGGGGAGCCGGTTCGCATCGCGGATTTTCAGGAAGATTATGCCGCCAATCCGATCGAAGCAGTGCGCAAACTCACGGCCTTTCTGGAGGCAAGGATGCGGGCACTGACCATCGATACTGCTGATGAAGAAGAAGACCAGTTGCTGCGCGTACTCGAACGCGTTCAGCGCAACGACCACCCCGAGTGGACCAACGAACAACATTTTCTGCAAACCCAGGCTGTTTTGAAATCCCTGCGTGCCCAACAACAGGATGCCCCTGAAGCATTTGCCGTTTTTCGCCACCAGGCTTTGGAATACCGGCAGTTGCTCGATCAGCACCGCCTAACCGACCGGGCTCTTGTTGCCCGCCGCCGGCCTTATGCCGGGCTTTTGCGCTGGCTGCAAATACCGCTGGCCATATTGGGCTTACCGGTGTTTTTGTACGGCTGGATCAACCACTTATTGCCTGCCGGTATCCCGGTGCTGCTGAAACGAAAACTCAAGCTCTATCCCGGCTACGACGGTACGGTTAAGCTGATGGCCGGAATTTTTTCTTTCCCCCTCTTCTATTGGCTGCAATCGGAGGCTGTGGAAGCCTGGGT
>JABWAJ010000389.1 GCA_013361075.1 Saprospiraceae bacterium
ATCTCAAAACATGATTGAAGCCATCAAGTACCTGTACCGTGCCTACCGCTATCGTTACCGGATTGACCCTGTAGAAATTGCCTACATCCTCCGCAGTTTGAAGCCGGGAGACATCGCTGTGGACATTGGTTGTCACAAAGGCGGATACCTGTACTGGATGCGCAAACGCGTGGGAAAAACCGGGCAATGTTATGCTTTTGAGCCACAACCCCGGTTGTACCAATACCTGAATTCAATTCTTCAAAGATTTGTTTATCAGAATATTACACTCGAAAACAAAGGTGTTTCTTCCAATGTTGGAACCTTCCTCCTTTACATCCCCAAAACAGCCAGCGGCGCCTCTCCGGGGGCATCATTGAATGCCCCGGGCCATAAAGAAACTGAAATCGAAACCCGGGAAATTCAAACTGTTACCTTAGATGGCTATTTTTATGAACGCGGCATTGTTCCCAATTTATTAAAAATTGACGTCGAAGGCCATGAAGCTGAAGTCCTGAAAGGAGGAGCCAAACTGATCCAAGAATACCACCCGCGCATTTTGATGGAATGCGAAACCCGCCACCTGAAACAGGGTACTGTATCCGACATCCTGAAATTAATGCAGGAGTGGGGATATCACGGATATTTCATCATGGACGGAAAACTGCTTTCCGTTGAAGCTTTTGATCCCGCAATTCACCAAAAACAAAGCGAAGGGCGATTTTGGGAAGCGCCGGGGTATGTCAACAATTTTGTCTTTGAACAATCCAACATTCGCCATTAGCCGAGTTTCCATACCACCCCCAGATTCCAGCGGGAGGAAAGCCCGATATTGCGTCCGTTCAGGATTTGCGCAAAGCCCAAAAAAGCCCCAAAACGATCTGTAATCGGGTAATACAGGGTAGCCCCCGTGCGCAGCCACGTAGATCCGCTGCCTCCCGTAACGGAGACATCGGTTCCGGCATTAAAGGTGTGGTAATATTCCAACCAGCCATCTGCATAAAACCATGAGCCACCATACCCCACCCGAAAAACGACGGGCAGCGCGTAGAGGTTATCCGGGGATACGCGGACATCTATTCCACTCTGGAGATGGGCAAATGCACCAAAAACTGAGTTGTATTGCGCCACGATCCGGCCCTGAAGCAAAGTTGCGCGGGCTCCGATCGGATTGCTTACATCGGTGGAATATTTCGATAACGGGAAAGTCGCCCCCAAGGCTCCAATGATGGACAAATTTCCATTGTTATCTTCTTTGTACCAGGATTTGAACTTCAGGAACACGGAGCCATCCTGCAAACCATGATTTTCTCCAATCCAGAGGTATGGAGCAGCAACTACAAGGCTGCTTTTTGAAGAAAGGCCATGCTCAATAAAAATACTGGCCGTATGCATTGCTTGTTCAATTTCCTGTTTCTGAGAACCGAAAAAATATTTGCTGAAGTGCTCGTACGCGTAAGTTATGGCAATGTCTGTATTGCCGGCTTCGGGCAAAAAGCCGCTTACCGGCCCCTGGGCAGCTAACCAACTGGTAAAGCAGCAAAATAAGACAGTGAAGGCTCTTTTCATTGGTAATTATTTTAGAGCGAATATCCATAAAAAAGCTTGGGCCGTGTGTGCAAAGCAGAAACAATATTGCAAATTCTGTATAGTTGCAGGTATCCGGGCTTATTTCATTTCTTGAAAATTGCTCTATATTTGGGGCTTCATTCATCTTAACCCGCATGTTTTGTCAGACAGCTTAGTCATTATCCCTACATATAATGAAAAAGAGAACATCGTTCGAATGATTGAAAAGGTGTTCTCACTCGCCTACCCCTTTCACCTGCTTATTGTAGATGATGGGTCACCGGATGGCACTGGCGCTTTGGTAAAAGCGCAGCAGTCGAACTATCCCGGGCGTCTTTTTTTGTTGGAGCGCTCAGGAAAATTGGGGCTGGGTACCGCTTATATCGCCGGATTCCGATGGGGATTGGAACGAGAATACGACTACTTTTTTGAGATGGACGCCGATTTTTCCCACAATCCGGATGACTTAATCCGGCTGCGGGATGCCTGCGTCTCCAAACATGCTGATCTGGCCGTTGGCTCGCGGTATGTTCGAGGCGGCAAGCTCATCAATTGGCCTGCTGACCGGATTTTCCTTTCTTTGGGTGCTTCGTTATATGTGCGCTTCATCACCTGGATGCCGGTGAAAGACCCTACTGCCGGCTTTATTTGTTACAAACGAAAAGTGCTGGAAACCATTGATCTGAATAAAATCCGGTTTGTTGGATACGCGTTTCAGATTGAAATGAAGTTTGCTGCCCGATCCCTTGGTTATCGCATTGCAGAAGTACCCATCACATTTACAGACCGGACGGAAGGGGCTTCCAAAATGTCAAAAGGCATTGTGCGCGAAGCCATTCTCGGGGTTTTGCAAATGCGCTGGCGCAGTTTTTTTTCCAGTTATGCTTAAACGCTTTTCCCATGAATCGCTTACAACAGCTCTTTTCCAAAAAAAAAGAGCATATCCTCAATATTTACTTCACCGCTGGTTTTCCCAATCTTGACGATACAGAGGCCATTGTTCTCGCTCTTGAAAAAGCAGGGGTGGACCTTATCGAAATAGGCATGCCCTATTCTGATCCTCTTGCCGACGGTCCTACCATACAACAATCCAGCCAGGTTGCGCTGGCCAATGGCATGACCCTCCGGATCTTGTTTGATCAAATCCGTTCCATTCGGAAAAAAACCCAGATTCCGCTGGTGCTCATGGGGTATTTCAATCAAATGATGCAATATGGGGAAACTGCCTTTTTGGAGGCTTGCAAAACATCCGGAATTGACGGGCTCATTCTTCCCGATATGCCTTTGGAAGAATATGAAAAACAGTACAAAAGCCACTTTGAAGCCCTCGATTTGGGCATTTCTTTCCTGATTACCCCCCAAACCAAAGACGCCCGAATCCTCAAAGCAGCTGAGTTGACACGGGGCTTCATTTATATGGTTTCGAACGATGCCATCACCGGCGGGAGCACTGAGCTTTCAGATCGCCAACTTGCTTATTTTCAGCGCATCAGCGACATGAAGCTGCCACATCCCCGGCTTATTGGTTTTGGTATTTCTGACCGCAGCACTTTTGAAACTGCCTGTCGGTTTGCAAATGGCGCCATCATTGGCAGTGCCTTCATCCGCGTACTGGAAAACGCAGACGATGTAGGAGCTGCAACGGCTGCTTTTATTGGCGGCATCCGATAATAACCTACAAATACCCCTTGGCCTGCAAATGGAACAGCTCTGCGTATTTTCCGCCCTGTTGCAGCAATTCTTCGTGGCTGCCAATTTCAAGCAGTTGCCCATTTTCAAGAAAAAGAATGCGGTCTGCCATGCGCACGGTGGAAAAACGGTGGGAAATCAGTACTGCTGATTTGCCTTCAATAAGTTCCGAAAAGCGTTGAAAAACCTCAAATTCGGCCCGGGCATCCAATGCCGCCGTTGGTTCATCCAAAATGAGCAACTGTGCATCGCGCATGTAGGCCCGGGCGAGTGCAATTTTTTGCCATTGCCCCCCTGAAAGTTCGGTGCCATTGGCAAAACGCTTGCCCAGGTATTGTTCGTAGCGCTCCGGCAATTGGTCAATGACCGTATTTGCCAGACTTTTTTCAGCAGCATCATGAATTTGGGACAGGTCTCCAACGGCTTCAATGCCGCCGATAGCAATGTTTTCGCCAGCTTTCAACTGAAAGCGCACATAGTCCTGAAAAATGACCCCGATATTGCGCTGAAGCGACTCGAGGTCGTATTTGCGGATGTCCACACCGTCCAGTAAAATTCGCCCTTCTGTAGGTTCGTAAAGCCGGGCCAGGAGTTTTACCAGGGTAGTTTTTCCTGCACCATTTTCGCCTACTAATGCCAGTTTTTCGCCTTTATTCAGGTGAAAAGATAAGTCTTTAATGGCCCAGCGTGCATTGCCCGGATATTTAAAACTCACCTGTTCAAAAGTGAATCCCTGCCTTACTTTTTCCGGAAAAGGCAATCCATCGGGCGGCGAGGTAATTTCAGGTTTGATGGCAAAAAAATCAAACAAATCCTGCAGGTATAAAGCCCCTTCTGCAATTCGCGAAAAGCGCGTCATGACGCCCTGCAGGAGGCCATGCATGCGATTGAATGACCCCGACAAAAATGTGAGGGTGCCAATGGTGATGACAGCACCGGCAGCTTGCACCAGAATAAAAACGTAGGCACCATAATAAGACAGGGTCCCAAATGCCGACAGCAAACTCCCCCACCCGGCTCTGCGAATGGCTAATTTTTTATTGGCAAAGTAATAACGCTCAGATACTTCTCGGAACCGTTCGGATAAAAAACCAGCCAGGTTGAACAACTTGATTTCTTTGGCCGTTTGATCGCTGGCACCGATGTACCGGAGGTAATCCAGCTCGCGCCGTTCGGGAGTCCAGCCTCGGGTCAGGGAATAAGTTTCCTGGTTAAAATAGGTTTCTCCAAGAAAAGACGGGATCACTGCTACAATCAGAATCAGGATGAGCCAGGGGTTGAAAACTACAATCCCTGCCCCGAGAAACAGCAGGGTAATGATGTCCTGGCATTGGTAGAGCAATTGAGACATGAGCAGGGTGCGGCCCGTTGTTTGACGCCGTGCACGTTCCAGTTTGTCGTAAAACTCTGCGTCTTCAAACTGGTACAAATCGAGTGTAGCCGCATGGCGCATGAGCTCTACCGAAGTTCGGTTAGAGACCAGGTCGCCCAGCAAACTGTCGAGCAGGTTAATGCCCCGGCTGATCAGATCAGACACAATGCCCAGTGCTGCTTCCAGGGCAACCAGGGTCCAGAGATAGGTAAAATGGGCTTCTTTAGTCCCGACGAGCCGAATCACCTCATCAATAATTTCTTTCGCAACGTAAAGCGTAGCCAGAGGGATCACAGATTGGAGTAACCGAAGCAAGATGTTGCCAATGGCCATACCCGGGTGGGTATTCCAAATCAGTTTGAAAAATTCGGGCAAATGCCGGAGCGCAGATACTTGTTCTTTAAATGCGATTGCCATGGGTGGTTGTTGGTGTATTGGTTATTGGTAGTACCTTCGTAGATACAAATCCTTTCAAATATTGTTTAGTGTATATGTCATCAGAAGCCTTGAGTGAATTGGAGCAGGTACTCGCCTTGCTTAAACTGGAAAAAGAAGAAGATTTTGAACAACACCGCCGTTTTGTTCAGGGCCTTCCCCTCGCCGAGCGTGTATCAAAAGGATATTGCTGGTATCCGCTTGCGGTAATCCGAACCGGTTATTCTGTAGGCGATCGGGCTTTTGTGGTGGTAGAAAAAAGCGACAAAATCAAAGAGCACCAGTTTAGAGCAGGCAAAACAGTCAGTTTATTTACGCAGCAGGCCGGCGCAAAAAGGCCCGAAATAAGTGGTGTTATTCACTTTGTGGACAAAAACAAAATGCACATCATCCTGAATGCAGAATACGTTCCGGATTGGGCCACACTTGGCCAGGTCGGTGTGGATTTGCTTTTTGACGAACGCAGTTATGTAGAAATGGAGCGGGCACTGCGCCTGGTAATGAGTGCCAAAAATGACCGCTTGGCCGAGTTGCGCGAAGTTATCCTCGGGAAATCAGCTGCCAGATTCCGGGAAATCAATACCCCCCTTGAAATCCCTGCTTTAAACGATTCTCAACGAGAAGCTGTTCGGGAAATTCTTGCCTCTCAGGACATTGCACTGATCCATGGGCCGCCCGGAACCGGGAAAACAACCACGTTGGTTCAGGCGGTCAAGTTGCTGTGCAAAACGGAAAGCACTGTAC
>JABWAJ010000390.1 GCA_013361075.1 Saprospiraceae bacterium
CAGGGCGCGGTACCGCCCGTAGCTTTTATCCGCAGGTAGCCGTTTTTCTCGCCGAAACACCGCACGTTGGCGAGCGAGTCAACCTGAATCGTGAGCAAGGGCGGTTCATTCACCAGGTATACCGGCGTTTGGAAAAAACAATTTTGCGCGTCCGTTATCGTGCACTGGTAAGCGCCGGCGGAAATATTTATCAGGTCTTCTGCAGTGGAATCGTTGGACCAGATGAAGGAATAGGGCGGTGTAGCCCCAAAGATGGCCAGGTCGATTAATGCGTTCGAATTGCCGGAACAAAGGGCGTGCGTTAGTTTGTTCAGCTTGATGTCAATCGGTGGGGGCGCCACCACATCCAGGTTCGACAGGGTTTGAGTACAGTTCCCGTCTGTAATCGTTACGCTGTACTGACCGTCGCCCAGCCCTATCGCCGTGGAGCCGGTTTGCTGGTTGCTCCAGAGGAAGGCAGGACTTTGACCGTTCACGTCCAGCACAATCGACCCGGTCAAAGCGCCCGGGCAAGCCGGATGGATGATGGTGTCCAGCGACACCTCCAGCCCGGGAGCATTGAGCACAATCTGAGGCATTACCATGGAGCATCCGGCGTTGGTCGCGTCGGTTACCGTAATCCGGTAACTTCCCTGCATCAGGCCATTGATCGTACCTACCCCGGTGATGCCCGTCAGCGAACCGGCGGGCCACAGAAACGTATACGGCGGCGTTCCGTTCAGCGGGCGCAGGGAAATACTCCCGTCATTCCCGCCGCAACTGCTCACCTGCTGGATTGCTTCCACTGCCGTTTGGGTGACATTATTCAAGGTATGCACCTTGATCTGATCGGTGCCGGTGCAGCCGTTGGCATCCGTAACGGTGACGTTGTAAAGGCCGCCTGTACTGACCAAAAGCGTAGAGTTTGTGCTGCCGCCAGTCCATAGGTATTGTGCGTAAGGTCCGCCTGCATCCAGCTGTGCTGTCCCGCCTGGGCAAACAGATGCCGGTGCACTGATGACCGGCTGGGGATTGGTCCATGCTTCTACCGTAATCTGGGCTGTTCCCTCACACCCCAGACCGTCTGTCACGGTCAGGCCATAAATACCAGCATTTGATACAATAAGGTCTGTGTTGGAGACACCTCCGGTCCAGGTGTAGTTCGACCAGGTTCCGGGTGCACTAAGGGTAGTAGCACTCCCGGCACAAAAACCGGCCGTACCGGAAATCTGGGGCACTGGAAGTGGGTTTGCCTGAACATCAATTGCCGATGAAGCCATACAACCGTTGGCATCAGTAACGCTAAGCTGGTACGTACCAACTGCACCCACTGAAATGGTTTGGGTAGCCTGCCCGCCGGGCAGCCATTGATAGGTGCTGAAACCAGGCCCGGCGTCCAGGGAAACCGTGCTGCCTGCACAAAACTCAGCAGTTGTATTAATGTTTAAAACAGGTAAAGGGAGAATGGTTGTCAGAAAGTTTGCAGTAGCAATACATCCATTGCTGTCGGTGGCTGTTACACCGTGATTGGCAGCCGTATTTACACTTAAAGTCTGATTATTGGAGCCCCCTGTCCACGTATAAGCCGCAAATCCGGCTGTTGCTGTCAGCAGGGTTGATTCGTTTTCACAAAAATCGGCATCTCCGCTGATGGCAACTACCGGAGCAGGAAACCCCAAAAGATTGTAGGTAGCAGTCCCCTGGCAACCAAACGTATCCGTCACTATTACGGAAAAAGTGCCCGCTGCATTGACCAGGAGGGTATCCGAAGTGCTCATATCCGACCATAAGTATTCAGCGTAGGCCGATTGCAAAGACAATGTAGCACTGTTGCCCGGACAAACCCCGGTGGGCCCTGCAAGAACCGGCACAGGCAGCGGGCGATCTGTTACAGTGACCGAAGACTCGGCTGTACAACCGTTGGTATCCGTCACTGTTAATGCGTAAATGCCTGAAGCCGTTACGACCAACATCGAATCGGCAGACATATCCGACCAGGTATACTCCATCATTCCGGGTGCTGCCTGCAAAGTCAGCGTATCCCCGGCGCAAAGATTGGTACCACCAGAGATGGCCGTATTGACCTGAATAAAGGCAACAGTTACGCTATCTGTACCCGTGCAGCCGGAGCCATCACTGACTTCAACAGCATAAACCCCTTCCTCGAAAGCGGAAATCACCGCACTATCAGCATTCGTTGACCAGGTTAGAGAAGTCCAGGTTCCTGCCACAGAAAGCGTAGTGGTATCGCCCTGACAAATCTGGGTCGTTCCGGTAATGTCTACCTGAATCAAATTACCGACCTGAACATTCAATCGGCTTGATTTGGTACAAGTTCCGTCGGTAACAGTCAGGGTGTAAGGAATGCTGCCGGTAAAGCCAGGCGGCAAGGTCAGTGTAGGCTGAAGCAAAGTAGTATCGCTGAGAAACGCCGTTTCTCCGCCCGGGGCCGACCAGGCAAAGGTAGCAGCAGCACTGTATCCGCTGGCTGAACCTTGTAAAGTAACCGGAGTTGCAGGAGCATCGCAGAAAGAAAGGTCATTGCCTGCTTCAATGCGTATGGTGCTACAATCCGGATCTGCAAGACAATTGAGAAAAGGTGCTGCTGATCCGCCCCAGGTTAGTTGAAATCCGTTGGAGCTGCCGTACCAGTTGTCCAGCAACAAGTAATAGCCTTCGCCGGGTTGCACAACCATTGGCAGCACGAACCCGTCTTCGTTCATGGCACCTTCAGAGGCATCTGTTGCCCCCATCCCCAGCCCTGTTTGCGGGCAAAAAGTGCACAGGATATTGGCAAAAGAGCAGCGAACCGGCTCTCCAAGGCTGTCACATCCCAGATAGGGGCCATAAATGGCAAAATCGTAATCTTCATTAGCCCCACCGTTGGGGTCAATGGTGAATTCAATGACGCTGTTAGGCGGCATCAATTCATTAAAGGCAAAGTAATACCAGGCGCTTTCGTTTTCCCCTGTAAGCAGGCAACCTGGATCGTTGTTCGGGTTGTTGAAATCATCCGATCCTACACCAAAAGGCGTGAATAAAATGGCACTGTCGCTACAGATAACCTGAGCGCCAGGGCAATTCGTGATTTGCCCCCGGGCTGTAATTGACAAGAGCGATATCAATGACAGCAATACTAGTTTTTCAAGATGCACACAACACATCGCAAACCGTTTTTGATATAAGTAAATAGCAAATTGCCATTCCTGAAAGTACATGACTTTCAGGGCGATATGTTTCATGGAATAAGAATGCGGCGCTTGCTAAAGCAGCGGTGCGTGTTTGCTCATAGTAGTTTAACTGGACGAGTAGCAGAGGTTAAGAAGATGCAAAAAGCATGTTTTGCGGAATAAGACGGAGCTTAATAGCGGAGGGCAGTTTTTTCTGCCGATGCAAATATAAGAAATTTGAAATAATACACCCATTAAAAATACAGAACAAAAAAGTTAAAGCCGGTTCCACACCTCAATTATACCCCTGCAGCCTATACATGACACATCCAACAATTTCTTTAATCATTAGTTCCCAATAATATAGGCCAAACCTATGCGGAAGAATTAAAATTTCGGGATTGTAACGGATACTTTCGCTGAGGTAATCTACACAAAAGGCCGTAGTGGGCAGGCCTGCTTTGTCAAAACAGGCTTTAGACCGACGCATGTGCCAGGCAGAGGTAAGCAACAGACAACGCGCACCAGGGTAATCCCGATCAATGATTGCTTTGCTGAACAGCGCATTTTCCCAGGTATTGCGCGATTCATTCTCGACAATAATATCCGATTCCGGAACACCGATCCGCATCAAATAAGCTTTCATTTGCCCGGCTTCTCCGGGAACATCCTGAAGGAGATTGCCGGAGCCGCCAGTCAGGAGCAGTTTTTTAACCTTGCCTGCTTTGTATAGTTCATAGGTTTGAAAAAAGCGATTGCCCCGGTCGCTAAAATTGTGGCGGTCATGCCCGGGCACGGTAAATACATTGGAATATCCCCCCAACAAAATTCCAATATCGTATGGTTCGTTGAGTTCATTCGCGGTAAGCGAATCCGGTTCCCACAGGTGCATGAACTGGTTGGCTAAAAAAAAATTGCTGAAAAGCCAGTAGGTTATCAAAGCCAGATAAAGCGAACGTTTGCGCCACCGCGGCCCTTTTCCGAAAGCAGCATACAACAGAAACCCGCCTACCCATACAGAAGGCTTCAACAGGAAATACAGCACTTTGGACAGGATGAAGAACATACTTTTGAAAAGTTGGCGTTAGCTAAAAACCCGGGGAAACCTCATTCCGATAAAAAAGGAATTTGCTCGTAGCGGTTCAGCAGCAAATGGAACAATTCCGGCCTCACAACCAACAGAACAATGAGGATGAAGGCAGCCCCGTAAACTGCTCCCCAAAAGTGCTGGTTATGGCCAATATTATCGGTGCCGCGGCGGTCCATGTACGAGGAATAAAACAAGTAAAAAACGCCGAACAACAAGGCTGGCAGAGGTGGAAAAACAAACATTTGCCAGGGATTGATGATCACATAGGCAAAAACCAGTGCCGACGTCGCACCCGATGCGCCCACAGCTGCATAGGCATAATTGTTGCGGTGGCGCAGGTAAGACGGAATACAGGCAACTGCAACCGCACTGAGGTAAAAGATCAAAAAAACCATACGCCCCGTAGCCGGTGAGCCAAAAACCTCGTTCAGGAAAAATTGCTCCACGTATTCCCCAAACTGGAACAAAACGACCATGTTGATGCTCAGGTGCCACCAATCGGCATGAATTAGTCCATTGGTGATGAACCGGTGCCATTGCCCGAATTCGCGAATGGATGCCGGGTGAAAGGCAAGTTCATTCAGCATGTTTTGCCGGTTGAAAGCCTGGTAGGAAATCAGGACGGTCATGATGACCAGAACGAGCGTAAGTGAAATCATCGGGTTAATTATTGTGATACGGTTCACCACGCAAGATCGTCATTGCACGGTATAATTGTTCTAAAAAAAACAGCCGGACCATCTGGTGGGAAAAGGTCATCGCAGACAAAGCCAGTTGGGCATCCGCCCTGCGGTATACTTCTCCTGAAAAACCATAAGCCCCTCCTACCAGAAAAATGAGTCGGTGTTTGCTGCCGGAAAGCTGGTGCTCCACATATCTTGCAAACCCTTCCGACGAATAGCTTTGGCCTTTTTCATCTAAAAGAACAAGCAGGTCTTCGGGCTTGATTTTGGAAAGAATGGTTTCTCCTTCTTTGGCTTTTAGCTGTTCCGGCGACAAATTGCCGGCCTGCCGCACATCGGGCAGACACGATATCTGAAAGGGCAGGTAACGTCGCAGGCGTTTTTCGTAAATGCCTATCCCCGTCTCCAAATACGCTTCACTGGTTTTGCCTACGAACCAGAATTCAACTTTCATCGTCCGTAAGATTTTAGCTCTTCCATTAAAGATTGCCGTTCCGGGTAAGATGCTTTGAACAGCGCAATCAGAGAGGCGGCAAGTTCGGGAGCACCTACCTGGGCCAGGTGCTCAAGCAGTTCCCGGATGCGCCTGGAAGGGCGGTAACCAATGTGATTTTTGAGGTATTGGAGCAATAAAATGCGGTATAACTGCCCTACCTCTTCCTGGTAACGCGGCAGCAGCAAATGGTCAAATTGAGCCAGTAATTCGATGGAGTTGGCACGCCGCAAATAATCAATTAAATCTTCGTAGCGCTCCTCCGAAGCATAAACAATGGCAATGGCCTGCCATTTTTGCTGGGATGCGGGCAACCTGCGTAAACTTTCGACAATTTGTTCAAAAA
>JABWAJ010000391.1 GCA_013361075.1 Saprospiraceae bacterium
ATTGGGGTGGTTGGCGATGTACACACGGTAGCCCTGTATATCGGGTTCTTTATTGGTGTCCCAGGTGATGACCATTGAGCCGTCTTTCAGTACAGCACCCCGCACATTCACTGGTGCCGCAGGGGGCGTTTCGTCGTCCAATTGCGCCATCGCAGAGAAAGAAGGCATTTCGCGGTTGTATTGGTCGTAGGCAATGATTTTATAATAATTTACCGGCAGTGGGCGCTCGTCGGTGAAGGAGCGGGTAGCGGGGGGCAGGAGCGCTTCGCCGCTGACAGGCGCATACGCTCCCCGGTCGCTTCGGGCACGCAATACTTTAAAGCCGGCAATTTTGCTTTCTTCGGCCACATTAAAATCCCATCCGATCAGAAAACGACCGGATTCGTTTTCCATTACAGAAACGATGTACGGGAAATAATCGGGCAAAGGATCAATGCCCATACCCTGCACCGGGTCGGAAGGCGGGCCGTTGTCATCAAACACCGTTCGCCCGTAAACCCGGTAAAAATAAGGCCGATTGTTCATCGGCAGGCTGTCTGCAAGGAACATGAAATCAGACGGTGCACCAGGGCGGTCCAGGCTGACAAAAGGCAAATCGCGCAAAGGTTGCCAACTCAGGCCGTCTTCCGAGCGCTCCACTTCGTAGCTCACATAAAATTGCTGGAACAGGGTTTTGTTCCAACTAATGGTAGCGGTCCGGTTGCCGAAATCAGCTTTGACTTCCAATGGTTTGGGTAAAGCAAATTTGTCCTTTGGGCTGATGGAAAAGAAGCCCGTATCAATGCTGGTACGGAGATCCATCGGGATTTTTTGCCCTCCTTCCATCACCAGAGTGTCTAAAGGCGCTGTGATTTGTTTCGCCGGATAAACCCGGTAGAGGTAGGTTTCGTTGGTTTTTACGTTTTTATCTTCAAAAGCCAACCCCATGGCTGTTGCTGCTTCGTAGGAATGGTCGGCAGCAAAAAGCCCGAATGTAAAACGATTGTTTTCTTCCGTGGCCTGGTTGACCAGGGCACCGGAAGCTTCACCGGCTTCCAGTTCAAACGATTCACCAAGGATGGCTTGTGCGCCGATGGCTGCGTATTTGTTGCGCTCCATCAGGGGTTTCCACTGGGCTTCTGTTTTCCAGGGAAGGACTGGTGTTGGCGTAAGGGGTACCGCAACCGAACGCTCCTCCCAGGGTAATAACTGGTTGTTGCGCATGAGGGTGTGGCGCACCACCACGTACCCTGATTCGTTGCAGCGCCGCCATGCCAGAGGCGAAGTTGGTGCCCAGCGCAGCTTGATGCTGTTTCCGGTGGATCGCCCGGTAATCATCAGTGCGTGTTGTTCTTCCGACACCGGGGTGAGCCCGTTTTGCTGAGCCTGCACAGCCACGAGGCTGAGCGTTAGCAAAGCAATTATTGGCAGATATTTTTTGATCATGATCATGGCTTAATTGCTTACTCCGTAAAAAATGGTTACCGGTATTTGAGAATTAGGCGTCAGATTGCCTGGCAGGTGGTACTTCAATTGCACCCGATAATTTCCGTAAGGCGCATACTGGAAGGTACCCTGCATGAAATTCACCCAGGCTTGTGGCAAGGTGGTATGCAACGCAGCGTAATTACTCACTTTGTTTTTGTAATCGAAATCGTCAAACAGCATGTGATACGGCAATTTGTAAGCCAGGCTGGTAACCGGCTGAGGAATAGATGCCGCGCCATTGTCTATGTCTTCCTGCGTAAGTTTATGCGGGTCTTCTGTTTGCTCGATCCAGATTGCTTTTGCAGGTACATTGCCCAAAATCTGCGGATTGCGCCAGCTGAGCGTGATGTTCTGTGAAGGAGCAGGGAAGTGCTGGTACATGTACGGGTAAATCGTATTGTTGTACCAGTTTCCGGGGGTAATGTTGAGGTCCGCTTCCGGCTGAATCAACGGGGCCACCTGGCTGTCGCCATTGTAATAGCCGTCCTGGTCGAACAGGTCGAACAATTCGTTGCCTGTGACGAAGACTCCAAAATCGTTGATGGTAGCCCCCGAAGTTTCATTCGGATCTAAAAATATCGGATTGAACCAGTTGACGTTTTTCGTCAGAGCATTGACTTTTTGCTGGAACGTATTGTACAAACTGGTCCGGAAATTCGATTTGTAGAACGATTTGGGTTTTAAAGCCCGCTGCACACCCTGTGCTATGCGTTCCTCAAGGATGATATTGGTAAACGACGTGTCTGACGGGCTGGTTTGCAGGTTGAGCAATTGCGATTGAATGGCCGTCACATTCGCATCCACTGCGGCGTCGTTCACTAACGGCAGGTTGGCCAGGCGCATGGCAAGGATGGCGTTAGTTGGCAACTGACCGGATGGGATGGAGTAGTTTACCCGTTTTTGCCCGGAATTGTACGTTATGTTTCCGGTGGAAATGGCCTGGGTGCCGTTCATGAATTGTACTTTTTGCTCCCAGGAAGCGGCTTCGGCTGCATAGTCCCAATCCGGATGCCCCTTGAACAAATAAGGTTGTCCCTGGATCAACTGGATGTATCCCTGCGAACTTTCCGATTGCAGGAAGTTGAACTGGTCGGGTAACGGATAGCTGTAAGCAATGTTGGAAGCAGGAATATAATCCGGAGCAGGCCCGGTCGTGAAATTCACAATTGCTTCTTGTTGCTCAGGCGTTCCGCTCAATTTTTTCAGCTCCCGCCATTCGCTTTCGTAGCGGCCTTTTTTATCGAACCGCACCTGCACAACGAGTCGGAAGTTTTTGTTGCCGGTGAGTACATCGTCAGCTTTGAAGGCCACTACATCGTTGGCTTCGTTCCAGCGAATCTGGCCCTGAACGGGAATATCCTGGCCATTGGCTGTTTCGCGCAATTGCAGTACTTCAAACTTGTGCAGTTTGGGGCGGTATTCCTGGAAATCGCCATTGTCGTCCTGCAATTCAAAAACCTGACCTATTGGCAGATTGAAAGTCGCCTGTGGCCGTGCGAAGACGTCAACCCCCTGGCTGGTATTGCCATCGGGTTGTGTGCTGGCAATGACTTCGATGCCCGCCAATTCGCTGCCGCCTACGATGTCGCACTTTTTACCGATTTCAAACTGGAACCGGCAACTTCCGCTCACCAACCCGCTGAGGATGCTGAACCGGCCGCCTACGACGCCTTTGGCCCAAAGCGGATTGGGCAACTGAGCCTGTAAAACGGCAGCTAATGCCAGGTCGAGGATGCGGTAATTTCCGCTAACGGAAAACATGCGAACCTTTATGCCAATACTTCCTTCTATATAAGCCCAAAGCTGCCCGGTAGCATACCAGCCATTGATGCCAATGGGGCTGCTGCTGGTTTCTTCCCCGGCGCATCGGGCGTCTAATCCATAATTCCGGACCATCACATCGAAGCCCATACCCGCTCCAAAAGAGGCATAAAACATCAGGAAGGTAAGGTCCGGGATGCTAACATCCACTGAAGCACCAAACATAATGCCGCCACCTGAAGCAAAACGCGGGTCGTCGCGGCTGACGATCTGGAAGTCGCCGCCACCAAGAATGCTCTGCACCCGTTGAGGGATATCGGGGAAAGGAGGAAGTACCGTACCGGCATCCAGATAAGCCGTCAGCAGCAAACCTGCCTTGCTCCAGTCGATGACCAAACCTGAGGTATCCTGAGGACTTGGAGCCGCACCTGGGTTAGGTTTGGCTAAGTTGGCCAATCCGGCAAGGCTGTAGCTGATCATGATGCGTCGCTGCGGAGTGCCAATATGAATGTACCAGTCTTCCGGATCGGTGTGGATGGTGCCACGTCCGGCTAAGTTATTGGCGTAAGCACCGGTCACAATAGACATATGGTTGACATACACGTCGAGATCGGCGTGGAAAGCCCGATTTTCAAAATCATAATTCATGCTGAGGATACACCGTAAGGCCGGTTGACCAGCGGTTTGCCCGGGCTTAGGTGGCGGGGTCAGGAAGCGCCCGTCACCAATGAACCCAATGCTGCGTACACCCCAATTTGAGTTGAAGATCACTTCAAAGGTTACCGTTCCGTTGAAAACTTCAGGTTTGGGCACGGTACCCAGCGCGATGATGGCTTTGATGCCTAAACCGGCTGTGCTGTCAGGGACATAAATGGTACCCGACATGGAACGGCCAATAACTGCTTCCATATCGGTAGGGTTGGCTAAACTGGCAGAATCAGGCAGTACAATACTGGTAAAAGCCTGCCGACTCACTTTATAGGATGCACCGCCGCCGAAACCGTAAAGCCCAAGTCCGGTCGTTCCGAGGGCAATGCCGGGATTGAAGCTAACCAATGCATCGGCAAACCAGTATCGGTAGGTGTTTTTTTCGCCGAATTGAGCAACAGCAGTGACGGTAAACCTGGGCGTAAAAGTTGCATGGATCATGGCCCGGAAGCCGGAGCCATATATGGTATCTTCTTCGTAGTAGTCGAGCCGGCCAGACAGTTCAAAGGCGGCGCCACTCGCATCAAGGCTGAATTGATCCACCCTGACCCCAACGTAAGACCAGACCTGTTTCATCTGGGCGGTATCCAGTTCCACGTCGAATAAAACCCTGACGGTGCCTTCTGCTGAAAAGCCCCGGTCATTGGCTCCCACAAGGTTGACTGCTGCCGTGATTTTTAAAGCGACCCGTGTAGAATCAGAAGGGGCACTTTCGGCCACTCCTTCCTCTGGTTCTTCTTCAATTTCTTCTCCACCTTCTTCTTCCTCTTCTTCCTCTTCCTTACCCAGGCTTATGTTTTGGATGGTGAGCGGGAAGCCCGATAGTTTCTGTTCGTTACCTGCCGAATACTCCCAGGTTCCGATGTCAATCAGATAAGGTGCCCGGGTGCTAACGACAAAATCCTGAAATTGCAGACTGGCTAATTTCAGCGTATCTTTTGGATTGGCAGCCCGCCCAACGGTGGGTTTCATGCTGGCCATGCCAAAAAGGTAGGCACTGGCTGAAAACTGCCGTTCACTAACGTCGTAATCAAGCTCGATGCGGGTGTTTTCATACAACTCAATATCCGCTTTCCAGGCACTCATGCGCATGGTATCTTCTCCAATGCCAACGGAAAAGCGATAAGCAGAGTCGGGCTGGATGAGACAAGCGTATTTTAAGGCATTATCAAATGCAGGCACCTGGGTGGTACCGCTAAAGCCGACGTGGTGAAACTGGTTGTGGCGAATGCCGAGCCGCAGGGTATCTAAAGAAAAAGCCCAATTGCCCATACGGCCACGCTCCGGCGATAAGACATTGATAGCGAACGCATTGCCCGTAAAGCCGGTTTGGTCAATGAACACATCCGTGACCCCCGCCTGTACGGGTTCGCCGCGGGATCCGTAAAAAGCTTTTGGCAACCTGACCCTTGCTGTTCGCAGGTAAAAGCCCGTCCACGCAGGGTTGTCTCCGCCTTCCATAGACACTTCGCCCACATCCGGATGGGAATATCCTTCCGGAAACGTCACGCTGGCTGGCGTCACCTCATCGCTGAAGTCGAAAACCATGTTTTGTACTTCCCAACCCCAGTCTTTCAGGCGGGGGATTTCAAATGGGGTCATGCTCATATCGGCCACAAACTGTCCCCATTGTGGCATGGTTGCAGTAAAGGTACCGGTCACGTTTTCTTCGGGTACAGCGATCAGACTGTCGGGGTGGAGGGCAACCAGGAGATTGGGGCAGAATTCAACTTTTCCGTCAATGCTGATGCCGCGCAACCCTTCACAGTC
>JABWAJ010000392.1 GCA_013361075.1 Saprospiraceae bacterium
AGAGCGTGATGCCAAATTCAAATCGGATGAACGCATCAAGGAATTGAAAAATGCCAGATTAGATGCAGATTCTTTCGATGCGCTTGCCAAAAGTTATCTGCCGGAAACGCAACGGGGAAAAATCAGGATGCCAATGATTGACAGCCTCCCGATGACAGAAGATCGGCTGCTCGAGTTGCTGCCCGGCAAAAACTGGAATTATCTGCAATGGCTGGCTCAAAGTGACATTGAACGGATATGGAAATCGGATAACCTCAATTTTGATAACGCTCCGGCAGGAGAAGGGGCAATAGACAATAATGGTGCTGCATCCTCCCTTCTGGCTGCACTGAGCAGGCAGGCCATTTTGCGTGCGACACTGGAGGCTGGGTTACGGCTGGCAGAGCCGAACGAAGGATTGCGGCTATTGAAGACCAAAGATTTTGAGCTGGAGCATTTGGAAGAAGGTCCCATCAAAGTCAATCTGGCAACATTATCGGCGACCAACCACCTGCATAAATTATACAAACCCATAGTTGACAAATTTAACCTGACTGGTACCGTTAATTTAGAACCAGATCGCTGGGTATATTTTACAAAAAAATACAACAGAACAGGTGCGCTTACCCTCTCAAAGTGGATGGATCAGGCTATGGCCAACGAAGCGCTCAGCAACGATCCAGTCATAAAAGATTTGCTGGACATGAAAACCGCGTTGGATAGTCTTTCAAAACTACCAGCCGCCCGACTGGAACGCCTTTTGGGTGAACATGCCGATTTGTGTAGCCACCGCTTAGATGCGTGGATGGGAGGTATTTTGCATCAACGCCTTGAAAAGCAACGTGCTGTAAAGCCAGAGGGAGTCAATTTAGGCGCATTTGGGTACTTGTTGGGATTAAAACCCAATGCCCGGCGCGCAGTGGTCATTGTAGCGGAAAATCCAGCGTATGTTCCTTTTTCTGCCGCTAATATTGAACTGGCTGCTATTCCGGCCGCAAATTTTACGGCTGCCCGGCAAAAAGGTTTTGATCCCGATAAAAACTGGGATCGCGCTTTCTTCTACATCGGCACAACCGCTGACCCTGGGGTCCGACTCAATACCAATACCGGCCAGGTGGAAACACAGGCGGACAAGAACAATGCCCGAAGTGAAGGATTTATCCATGCACCCTCGCCTGCACACGCAACCGCCGCTGCCATTCTGCGTGCCGGTTATCTGCATCATAAAAGCGACACAAAAGCCGAATCTTTGTCTATCAGCCTGAATGCTCCCAGAGTGCGCCAGGCGTATCAATTACTGGAAGGAATGCAGCACGGGGGTACATTGCCCGAATTATTGGGTTATTACCTGGAACGGATGCTGCACGAAAAAGGGCTGGATGCTTTTTTATACGACATTCGCAAAGCATTTCCCTTGCGTCGTGCCACAGATCCCGGCAATACCGCGACAAATAGATTGACGACTACTGACGGGCTTGCCGTGCTGGCTGCATACAATTCAACCCCAAATACAAACTTGCTAAAAAAAATTACTCCGGCAATCAGCACCACCGCCGATATGCTGGATGCCGTAAGCGACCTGCTTTTGGCAGAGAGCGTTTTCCAAACTGCAAAAGGCAATACCGACCGTGCTGCCGCAGCATTACGCACCCTTAACAGCGGGGGGCAGATCGTACAGCCGGAGTGGGTACGATCGCCCAGGCGCAACCTGCCCGTCAACCACCGCATTGGTATTATTTTTGACCAGACGCCTCCCGATCCAAGTGGCAAAACCTGGTCGGCTGTCGGTAGTCCCCGTGCAGCTATGGCACCTGCCCTCAACCGTTGGCTGGCACAACAACTCCCCAGGCCGGAACACATTGTGGCGGTTTTTACTTTGCCTGACGGACGCCTGCAAAAAATATCCATAGCTGAAACAGGTATTGAGCCGATTGACTTTCTTGCTGCCTGCCCGCAGGTTTTTGATGAAGTCAAACAAAGTCCACTGGCTACAGTGCTCCAAATTTCCGCACGTAAAAGGCCAGAACTCCAGACTTTGGAGGTTCAATTAGAGAAAACAGGCCAATTTTTGGATTTATCTTTCGATTTCCAAAGTCGTGTATCTCTACCTACAACCGAAATAACCATTTTTGAAATAAGCGCGCTGGCAGCTGCTTTGTATAAAATGACGCTCAATGCCCGCTCCCTGACGCCAGATGATTTTCGTTTGCCCGATTTGCCTGGTGCGCCGGGTAACCGGATCAACCCGGGGAAGATAAAAGATGCGCTGCTCAAACACTTACCGGCAAAATGGCCAAATCATGCCATTGCACAAACACTCCTCGAAAAAAGTGCTTTACTGAAAGTGGCCATTAACACGGGTAAAGCGCCAACGGATGTCCGAAAAGCCGCGGTGCCTGTATTTGCAGCGCTTTATCAGGCCTGGCAGTATGGTGTGAATGAATCGCTTTCTGGACTTCCCTTCCTGCAAATTACATCTGACAATTTTTATCTGTTAACGGATAAAGCCGAAAAAATAGCGGCTGAGCTGACCAAACGCAACACAGAAATGGCTGCGCTGTTGTCAGCTTTACCAACCGGCATTTCCAATACAGCCTTGCTAAACCGCCTGCAAGACGTTGCTGCTGTGTTATTTGGGGAGGAAGTACGGTTGTTTCCGGATCTTTTATTAGAGAACGCTGCAGAAATAAAAGGCAGCTATGGAGAACGAACATTGCTCGATAATGCTGGTGCGGATGCGGTGGACGATTGGCTGCGGGAAGCAGCGTTGGTAAGGCCCGCCTTGCGTACTTACCGCCGTTCTGCAATTTTGCAGGAAATGTTTCAAACTGCGGGTTCGGGCAAATTGCCTGAAATTATTCAGTTGCCTTTTCAGCCGGGTAAACGGCAAGCCTGGATTGGCGGACCATTTAGTCCGGAGTCGCAAACCGGAAACCAGGGTGTTTTGTCGCTGGCTTTTGAGTTTCCGGTTACTTTCAAGCCGGAATCGGAATTATCGGGCTTTATGATTGATGAATGGCCTGAATTCGTACCCTTGCCTATGGCAGACACGGGTGTAACATTTCATTACAACCAACCCGATACCGAGCCACCCCAGGCCATGCTGCTCGCAGTTAGTCCGGTGGAAGGTGGTAACTGGCATTGGGATTATCTAATGGGAGCTGTTAAAGACGCGCTTGATCTGTCAAAAAAACGTCTGGTGACGCCAAAAGACATTCAGGCGGTCAATGAGGGAGTCGCGCAGGTGCTACCGGCTATTGTGATGCCATTTATACCGGTTGCTGACTCCAAAAACACCAATGTTCCAAACCCGGATATTTACTAAAAATCAAACCAATATGGCTGATAAAAGTGCCCTGCTTACCTGGAAAAAAATACAATCTGAGCCGAATGGCGACGACCTTGCGGAAGCTTTGCGCTGCGAAGTTCGCGACCCACTCTGGTTACTGGCTCGTCAGTGGCAATTGGGCGAATTTAAAGCCGACGATGCCGGAATGGCAGCTTATGCGAGCCTGACAGGGCAATCCACCCCACTTCAGCGGTTTGCCCCCAGTGGGTACCCCATGCAATCACTTTCGGTTTCTACTCCCCTTAATACCGCAGTCGAACGACTAATGCCACACTTCGATCTAGGCTGGCGCATCGAAATGGGGCGATCCTGGCGTCGCACATTGCTCCAGGCAGGTAAAACCGCTGCCTGGGAAAGTTTCCGGCAAAATCCTTATTTACAATTCAAACAAGTAACCCCTGCCTTTGAACCGGAAAACGCAGAAATACTCGCCGCATCGCATGAGCCTTATGCGCAAATGCTGGCTGCGTGCGCTGCGGGCCGGGCCATAGACGGTGAGCGCCTGTTTAACCTGATTGAAAACAAAAAAGCATCCGATTTTCTCAATACGCCCGACCCTGTTGTAGATGATTTGGGCAAAAAATGGGTAACCCGTGTTCGTGAACAATTAGGCGTGCCATCAAATTGTTGGGATCCGGAACGTTTGGAATATCGCTTTGAATCGGTGGCAGCGCTGCCTGGGGGCACTACTGTTTGTCTGAATACTCCGGAATACAATGGCCAAACCTTAGGGTGGCAGGATTTCGTTCAGAGTGCAGGCAATCCGGCATTGCAAAAAGACCTGGATCCAACTCTTGCAATGGAGCACAGGCGGACGTTCATCCCAACGCGTGTATCATTCCCGGGTATGCCGCGTGCGCGTTGGTGGGAAATGGAAGACAATACCATTGACCTCAGTAACGTCAAGGCAGCCAAAACAGACACGGGCGTACTTTTATTAGCCGAATTTTGTTTGCTATACAGCAATGATTGGTTGCTGATTCCACTTTCTGTTCCTGTTGGGCATCTGGTGAAAAAATCTTTGGGGGCTTAAGCGGGAGCCTGTGACCCTTCGGAGTCATGCGCATCGTGGCGCGCGGGGGTGAGAAGGTATGGCCGGTTTGAGCATCCGGTTGTTGATAGCGTAAAATGAGAACTTATGCGACCTATTTATAGACTGCTCTTTGCTGTTCTCTTGGCGTGGCCGGCCGTGCTTTACGCTGTGGTCGGCGACGAAGCCACGCATGAGAGCGATCATGAGGAAGATGTCCTGGAGTTGCCAGAAGTCCATGTTCACGGTCTGTCTTTGAATAAGGATCAGCAGTTGGGTCCTGTAGCCAAGTCTACCCCTTGGCCCGCCATTCCCACCTCGCTCAACGGACAGGAGATTGATGATTGGATGAAGGCTCGTCTGTTGGTTTCCAAACATGCCAAGGTTACCGTTGTGGTACTGGAACCGTGTAAGCATCGTGAACTGACGACGGCTGGGGTCAAGGCGCTCGGACGGTGGACATTCGATCCTCAAATGAGGGGTGATGATCCAATCGATGGCGAGTTGACCGTCCGAATCCATTTTCGGACCAGGTAAGTAAGGTCATCGGTCATTAGTCAACGGTCATTGGACCGGAGTAAACAAAATCCTGATAATGTTTCTTTCAATGACCAATGACGTGTGACTGTTGACCAATCATGACCTGGGACGAATCACTCTTCCTCGCCATCAACGGATTCGCCGGCCAGTCAGTAGTCGCCGATTACATTTTCCTGCAACTGGGAAACCGTAGCACGCTGTACCTTCCCGGTGCCTGCGCGATCATCTATTGGATCTGGAGCAACAGGCGAGAAGCGCTGTTGGGGGGTCCTGTTTTGGGGGCAGCGGTTGGACTCACCGATTTCTTTGGCGGGCAGCTCAAGTGGGTCTTTGAACGCGTTCGACCCTGTCGAGCCCTTACCGAAGCGGTGAAGATTGAGCCGAGTGGCTGCGGAGGGTTGTTCAGCTTCCCGTCGAACCATGCAGCCAACACTGCAGCGCTTGCAGCATTTCTCCACGTCTTGTACCCCAAGTCAGGATGGATCACGTGGCCGATCGTGGCAGTCGTCGGATTCTCCCGTGTGTTTATCGGCGCGCATTATGTGACGGATGTCCTCGGGGGGTGGATGCTCGGAGGGATGATCGGCGGATTAGCAGCCTGGGCATTGTTGCAATGGCCCAGGTTCAGGAAGAAGGTGGAATCGGTCGTGCCCTCCGTCAAGGAAGCGGGAGCAGGGTCCTGATCCTTACGAGTTTTCCGGTTGGTTTTCCACCGTCGCCAAGAGATCAGCCCGTAAGCGCTCCACGTCATATCCCCGTCCGATCAGTACCAGTGCCGGATCCGGTTCATCCAGCAGCATGAG
>JABWAJ010000393.1 GCA_013361075.1 Saprospiraceae bacterium
GCGACAAGCCTTTTTGAGATTCCCTTCGGGAAAGACATTTTGGGCTCAAAAAGTAGAAATAAACCAGGAGCAATGACCATCCGGCTAAATTCCAGCAGAACTCCAGGCAAATGCGCAGACAAAATATGCACTGCCTACGCTCGGCGGTACTGCCTCTTGCTCCAGGGCGACCGCGGGGGTCGCGCCCCTACTCGCTGCGCAAACTCTTTACGGGATTGCTCAACGCCGCTCGTATGCTCTGAAAACTCACCGTAATAAACGCAATGGCCAAAGCTATGATGCCTGCCAGAGCAAACATCCACCATTGTACATCAATGCGGTAGGCAAAGTTGGACAACCATTTTTGCATCAGCCACCAGGCGAGCGGACAAGCGATGACAATAGCAAAAAAGACTAATTTCAGAAAGTCTTTTGCCAATAGTCCGGTGATGCCCGCTACACTTGCGCCCAGCACTTTGCGGATGCCAATCTCTTTGGTGCGCTGTTCTGCCGCAAACGCCGCCAGGCCAAACAAGCCCAAACAGGAAATCAGGATAGCAATGCCCGTGAAACTGCCAATCAGGGTAGCCATTTGGCGGTCTTCCTTATACGTTTTTTGAAAATCTTCGTCGAGAAAAGTGTATTCGAACGGCTCTCCGGGCACGTAGCGTTTCCAGATCTGTTCTACAGAAGCCAGCAATGCAGGGAGGTCTTTCGTCTCTGCCCGGGCCATCAGGTATTGATGACCAGCAGCGCTCGCATTGAGCATAAACCCATAAGGTTCAATGGTTTCATGAAGGTTTTCAAAATGAAAATCCTTTACAACACCCACAATATCATAGCGATAGGTCGTGTCGTTCCAGAAAAACTGCACATTTTTACCAATAGCTTCCCGGGGGGAAGAAAAACCAATTTTGCGCACCGCCGTTTCGTTGAGAATGATCCGGTTGGCCGTATCGGCAGGAAATTCAGGAGAAAACAACCGCCCGGCTTCCAATTTGAGGCCAAGGGTGGTTAAAAAACCGTAGTCTACCCAATTCATTCTGGTAATGACGCTCTGTTCTACGGTTTGCCCTTCCCGGAACAGGCTCATGTCGGAAAGATTGACAAGACCCGGGTAAAAAATAGAAGCACCCACCGATGCGATGCGGCTGTCGCGACGCAGCTCGTTGCTCAACGATTCATAGGCAGCCACTGAAGCCTGGCTTTTTAGGGACAGGATGAGTTGCTGTTCTTTTTGAAAACCGAGGTCTTTTGATTTCAAATAGTCCATTTGATGCTGGATCACCAGAGAAGCCAGGATCAATCCGGCTGAAATGACAAACTGAAACACCACCAGGCCTTTCCGCAGCGAGGTGGCCGAAAGGCTGTTGGCAAACCGGCCTTTCAACACTTCTACCGGGCGGAAAGACGAAAGGTAAAAAGCAGGGTATACGCCGGCAAACAGTCCGGTAAGCAGCGCCAGTACAAAAAAACCACCAACCATCAACGGTTTGGCAAGGGTGAGGTTTCGTTCAGCCAGGTTGTTGAAAGCAGGCAGGATGCTTTGCGCCAGCGCCAGCGCCAAAACGAACGAAGCCAGCGCCAATAGCAAAGATTCCCCGAGAAATTGCCCGATCAGGTTGTATTTTCCGGCGCCTACTGCTTTGCGGATGCCGACTTCCCCGGCACGTTTGGAAGAGCGCGCTGTGGCTAAATTCATAAAATTGACACAGGCAATGATCAGGGTGAACAAAGCTACCGAGCCAAGGATATACAGATAGGTCAAATTACCACCTGAAGCGTTGGCTTCAGACAAGTGGACTTCCGGCACCGGTGTCAGGAATTGCTTTTTTCTGAATCCGCGGCTTTCCAGATCCTTCGCGATGTACTTTTCTACAAAAGCCGGGAGTTTGGCTTCCAGCGCCTGAGCATTGCTTTTGGGAGCCAGCAGCAGGTAAGTGGAAAACATGTTGTTGCTTGCCAGGTCATGGTTCTCTTTCAAAAACTCACCAATTCCTCCGGAATACAGCGACATGAAGTAGCGACCGTCTAAGTGAGTGGGTGCCGAAGGTTGCCGGAAAACACCGGTGACCCGAAAATCGAGGTCGCCTGTTTCAAACCAGGTATTGCTGATGCGCACAGAACGCCCGTAAGCTGGAGCATCGCCAAAAAACTTGCGTGCAAGTTCTTCTGAGAGCACAACAGTTTTTGGCTCATTCAGCGCTTTTTCCGGGCTGCCTTCCAAAAACTCGTAGTCGAACAGTTCAAAATAGGTGGAATCGGCGAAATAGCCTTTTTTTTCATTAAAAGCCTTTTGGATGGTGCCGTTTTCCAGCGAACGCACCAGCGCCGGGCTTTGGCCAAAGCCCGTGAGCAAACGGGTAGTTTTTTCTATTTCTGCGAACTCTTGCTCCAGCGCAGCAGCCATGGGTGCCGGGGTGTTGAAGGTCGGGTGTTCTTCGCCGGTACTGACGTTTTCCAGGCGGATAAAGGTGGTGCCTACCAGGTGCAAATCCCCAGCCCTCCGAAAATGGCGATCGTAGTGGGTTTCTTCGTAAATGTAAAGCGATACCAGCATACAGCACGCCAACCCAACAGACAGCCCCACCATATTGATGGCGGCGATGCCTTTGGATTTCCACAGGCTGCGCAAAGCAATTTTAAGATAGTTTCGAAACATACCAGATTGTTTGTCAGGACCTTTTTACGAGGCTTGGCAATAAGCGTACAATTGGCATGCCATTAATTTAAAAGATTAATAGTCAAATAATTAATTTGAAATTTTGATCTGAAATGTGTTCGGTTTCGGACATGGAGCGTGCGGAGATGGACAGCCCCCCCGGGCGACGAGTGAATGAAGATTCTGCTATAGGTCAGCCATTAACAATCCGCGAACAACTCCAACGCCGGCACATGGCGCCCCTGGCGCAGGCGGGAAACGAGAGGGGCTACACTTCTTTCAAGAGCCGGCAACGCCGCCGCTATTTCAGGAGAAAGTTCAATACACTGCGGTTGAATTTTTTCAATAGAAACCGTAAACAGGTAGATGTTTGGCAACCGGCCCAAAATAGTCAACCCCTCAACAAGGTCGCGCAGGCCAATGTCGTGCGAACTCATCGCCCGTGGAAAATCTGATGCAAACCGGGGTTGAATCAGGGTAATAAGCCCGGCGGGCAAGCCATCCATGGTTGCATCAATCAGGATAACATTGGGATAGGATTCAAAATACTCCATGAGGTGAAACCCGCCTGTTCCGCCGTCTACGATTTCAACATCGTCCTGCAGCCAGGGCCAGCCCTCCAACCCATGCACAAAATGAATGCCCACTCCTTCGTCGCCCATCAGCAGATTGCCGATGCCCATGATTAGTATATCTTTCTGACTTTCCATATCAACCCTCGTGTTCTTTGTGTTCTTTTTCAAATTGCTCTTCTTCTATGAATTTCCAGCCTCCTCCCATCGAGGAAATTTCCCCCCTTCCTTCCACATAGTCGTGGTAAAAAACCAGGTAAACGTGCACCATGGCAAAAACAATGAAAAACCACATCGTGGCGTGGTGCCAGTTGCGGAGGCCAAACTGGCCACCAAAAATGCCGGACACCCAGATAAAGGCATCGGCAAACCACCAGTGGCTCATATCGGCATACAACGCAAACCCCGTAATGCATTGAACCAGGAAAGCGAGGAACGTGAAAAAGTAAATAAATCCGGCTAAGGCATTGTGGCCAATAGACATGTGTTCCCGGTTTTTCTTCAGGAAAATGTCAATGCTGATCACTTCCCACATTTCTTTAAAGAATTTCCGGTTGGTTGGAATAAAGTTTTTCCAGTTGGCATATTTATTGCCCACAAAACCCCAATAAATCCGGAACAGGAAATTGAAGAAAAACAAATACGCCGCAACAAAGTGAATAAACCGGATGGTTCCGAACAGGTACCGGTAAGATGCCTCACTTTGAGACATAATGGCCGGAGGGTTGCCAATCAGATACCCCGTTGCGCAAAGCGCGATGATGGCGAAAACATTCAGCCAGTGATAGACGCGAACCGGTAATTCCCAGACGAAAACCCGGCGTAGTTTATGCGTTAGCGTGGACATATTCCGTGGATTAAGATGATTCAATTCCTCTGGATCTGGTTACGCTGATCGATTCCATTCCTGCTCACATCACTTTGACCTTACTGATGTGCTTGCCGTGCTCATCATACAAGTGAACGGCACAAGCCAGGCAGGGGTCAAACGAATGTACAGTGCGCAGGATTTCTACGGGTTGCTCCGGATCGGCAATGGGTGTACCTACCAGGGCAGCTTCGTAGGCAGACATATTGCCTGAGGCGTCGCGGGGGGAAGCATTCCAGGTCGTGGGCACCACCAATTGATAATTTTTGATTTTTTTGTCTTCGATAACAATCCAGTGAGCCAGAGCTCCGCGCGGCGCTTCAGAATGCCCTACTCCCTGCGCTGTGAAATCCCAGAGCGCCGGGTTGAATTTTTCCATATTGGCCATGCGCGTATCCCCGTTGCGCAGGTTGGTAATGAGCTGGTCGTAGAATTCGAGAGCCCATTGCGCCACAAGAATGGTTTCCAGGCCGCGTGCTGCCGTTCGGCCAAGCGTTGAAAACAAGGCCGTCACCGGTACATTCAATTTTGCAAGAGTGCTGTCAACAACTTCTTTGAAGTCTTCGCGCCCTCGGGCGTAGCCTACCAAAACGCGCGCCAGCGGCCCTACCTCTACCGCATTGCCTTTCCAGCGCGGCGTCTTGAGGTAGCTGTATTTTTCATCTACATTGAGGAAATCGTATGGTGGTTTGGGCCCGGTGTAATTGATTTTCGATTCGCCTTTCCAGGGGTGAAGCCCGGCGTCGTTGCCTTCTGCATAATCATACCACGAGCGGCTGACAAACTCCTGTACTTCACTATCGTTGCGCAGGTCAACATCCTGAACCCGGCTGATGTCTTTATTCAGGATTACCCCGGACGGGAATTTGTAACTGGAAGGGTCATTGTAGCCGTTGGTCGGCAAATCGCCGTAAGCCATAAAGCTCCCCAGGCCACCGCCGATCGCCCCCCAATCGAGATAATAGGGCGCTACTGCCAGTAAATCGGGAATGTAAACCTGTTCAATAAAAGTTTTTGCTTCTTTCAGCAACTGGTGCACATACGCCAGCCGTTCAGCATTAATCCCGCTCACATCGTCGAGGCCAATGGCACAGGCCATACCTCCCACCAGGTAGTTGGGGTGCGGGTTTTTGCCCCCGAAAATGGTATGAATTTTGACAATTTCTTTTTGCCATTCCAGGGCTTCCAGATAATGCGCCACGCCGATCAGGTTAATTTCTGCCGGTAGCTTATAGGCCGGATGCCCCCAGTACCCATTGGCAAAGATGCCGAGCTGGCCGCTTTCCACAAACCTGGTGAGGCGTTTCTGCAAATCAGAAAAATACCCCGGCGAACTTTTGGGCCAGTTGGAAATGCTTTGCGCAATTTCGGAAGTTTTTTTAGGATCCGCTTTGAGTGCCGAAACCAGGTCAACCCAGTCAAGTGCATGCAAATGGTAAAAGTGAACCACATGGTCGTGCATGTACTGGGTGCAAAACATGATGTTGCGGACCATTTCCGCATTGGGAGGAATCACCACCCCCAAAGCATCTTCTACGGTGCGGCAGGAAGCCAGGGAGTGAACAGACGTACAGACTCCGCAAACCCGCCCGACAAAAGCCCAGGCATCGCGGGGGTCG
>JABWAJ010000394.1 GCA_013361075.1 Saprospiraceae bacterium
GAGAAGGTATTGGCTTTTCATGCACCTGCTGATATTCAAGCGCGTGTTGAGGTTTTGATTGAGAAAAAAAAATCTGAAGGCTTAAGTGAACAGGAGCAGGACGAATTAGCACATTACTTCATTCTCGAGCATATTGTTCGGTTGGCAAAGTCCCGTGCTCGTCTTCATCTCTCCAGAGCCTGATATGAGCCGGGTTCATATTCCAGATGCGCTTCGGCTCGAGGTAGCCAAACTTGCAGGTTTTCGATGCGAGTATTGCCGAAGACCTGAAGCCGATTCATTCATTAAATACCAGATTGATCACATTATTAGTTTGAAGCACAAGGGAGCTACTATTTTGTCTAATCTGGCTTATGCCTGCCCCATCTGCAATGCAAATAAAGGAAGTGATATTGGTTCTATATTGGAAGATGAAGACATCTTTATCCGATTGTTTCATCCAAGGAAGCACGACTGGTTCGAACATTTTGAGGTTGTAGAAGGGGCAATTCATCCCAAGACAGATATAGCGGCTGTTACGATTAAGATATTGGATCTTAATAATATAAGTCGAATTCTGGAAAGATTGGATTTGATAAAAGCTGGAATTTTTCCATGAGTACAGCCTTCAACATAATATGGTGGGAGTGGGGAGCTTTCGCTCCCAACCACAGTACGGCTGGCATGGCTTCCACAAATTCTTCTGGCTTTCAATCGGAACCGGGCACATCCCCACGTAGTCAGCCACGTCCGAAATACTAATTGATACATCTGAAACTGTCAAAAAAAGACAGCTGAAATTTTTAAATATGTTACACATAGTGCCGATTGGTGCGAAGCCGATTTTGTCATACCAAGCGCTGCTGATCAGGCCATTAGAACGGAGGCTATGCACAACGAAGTCCCGTAAAGCGGAAAACTCAAGCAGCACGAAGTATAAATATCAGGCTTTGAAATTAATCAATGATTGTAGAATTTCCTAAAGCAAGGAGCTTTTTTAACAATAGACAATAGTCACTTAAATATTAAAAATAAAATGATCGCAGGCATTGACTATGGTGCCAAACTCGCCGGAACACCTGTTGTTGCCTGGATGCAAGACGGAAGGATTCAATTTGCATCCTGCTTAAAAGGCAAAGATGCCGATGCCTTTATCTTTTCGTGGACGTTGCAACACCGGCCCCAAAAAGTATTCATAGATGCTCCTTTGTCTTTGCCCGGAAAATATAGCGGCCTGGCAGGTTGCAGCGATTATTTTTATCGCGATGCAGATAAGCAGTTGCAAGCCATGTCTCCCATGTTTTTAGGGGGCCTTACAGCACGCGCCATGCAGTTAGCGGCCCGATTGCGGGAAGAGGGTGTTGACGTTGTCGAAACTTACCCGGCTTACCTTTCCAGGTTATTGTCATTGAATGAATTGGGGTACAAAAAAGAAAAAAACGCCATAGGGGGAGTTGCCAGAGTTTTGTCAGCACAGTTTTCTTTCGCCATTCCCGACTTGCCCGATTGGCACCATATAGATGCTTTGTTGGCTTTGCTCAGCGGTCTGCGACATGCTTGTGGAGGCGCACTTTCTTTTGGCAGGGTAGAAGAAGGGGTGATTGTGGTTTAATTCCAATTTCCTATCTTCCCGCCGTGAAACAACACCCATGAGTACCAGTCTGACTATACCTTTTTATGCCTTTAAACTGCATTTTCACGCAGGCAGTGTGCTGACGATGCCCATGAACGACAGAGATGCACTGCGTTTGGGGCAGCCGCTGCGGGTTGTTGCAGCGCAATACGCCGCGAGCCTGCAACAGACGTTATTGAACAAAGGCCAGTTTCACACTTTGCTCGAGACCTACCGGGAAGGGGATTTTTTAAAAAACTTTCTCCATATATCCTTTCCAAAATCAACGGACGGGCAGGGTTATCCGGATTTTGAACTTCAATTTGAATATTATTACAACATCCAGCCGGGTGGCCTCTGGGGCATTGTTCCAGCCCTGGGAGTGGAAGGTTTTGGCAAAGATGCAACAGCTTTGCTAAACAATTTGCAGGAGACCATTCGCCTCGAATTTGCCGCCAATCGCCGGCTGGCTTACGTTCAAAACATCGTTTCAACGATTTGGTTTCAGTCCATTGAATTGTTGCAACATCCCATAAATCTTGACTTTCCAAGGCCTGCTGAGGTGGAGCGGCCCCGGGAACGACAGGTAGCATCCCTGCTTGAGAAAGTGGTCACCCCTTTAGACATTCTCCATCAGGAAGTGTATGGCCGACAGCCAGACCTCGAACAATTGGGCCGGGCGCTAAAAGGGCGATTCAACCGGAATGTATTGCTGGTTGGCCCTTCAGGCGTTGGTAAAACAGCACTGGTATGGGAAATGGCACACCAGCACAAAAAATTCAGGATCAAAGGACGCATTCTGGAAACCACAGCTTCTCTTATGATCAAGGAACTCATGACGGAAGAGGCTGGATGGGAATACAATCTGCCTTTGCTGTGCAAAGAACTGGCCACCACAGAAGACTATCTTTTTGTGCGCAACCTGGCTGAACTGTTTGAAGTGGGTAAATACGAAGGCAATGAAGTCAGCATCGCCGATTATCTTCTGCCATTCCTTAGTCGCGGTGAAATCAACATGATCTCCGAATGCACAGAAGAAGAGCTGGCGATGATCGAACTGAAAAGCCCGACTTACGTAGCTCAGTTTCAGCTTATCCGATTGGAAGAACCCCCGGAGGAAGAACTGGAGCATATTGTTCTGGGCAAAATTAAAGAATTGGCCCGACTGGCAAACATGAGCATAGAGGACGAGGCCATCCGGGAAGCCATTCGGCTGCATCGTCGGTTTGCCCCTTATTCGGGCATGCCTGGAAAGCCCATTCGTTTCCTTGAAGCACTTTTACCGGGCGAAAAAACGGCCAGCACTCCTGTCCATATTCGTCGCCAGGATGTACTCCGTCGTTTTTGTGAGGAAAGCGGCATGCCCCCATTCATTGTGGATCCGGATATTCCCATGGACAGCAAAGCGGTGTTGGCGCATTTCAACAACCAGGTATTTGGGCAGGAAACAGCAGTAGCCGTGTTGGGCAATGTACTCACCGGAATAAAAACGGCACTTTCCAAAACGGGCAAACCTATCGCATCTCTGCTTTTTGTTGGGCCCACCGGGGTTGGAAAAACGGAAGTCGCCAAAATACTGGCCGGATTTATGTTTGGCGGACGCGACCGCATGGTACGCTTTGACATGAGCGAATTTTCAGATTATGGTGCAGTAAACCGGCTCATCGGCACCGGGCCTGGTTCCGATGGTCAACTCACTTCTGCTGTTCGGCGCGAGCCTTTTTGCGTCTTATTGTTCGATGAAATAGAAAAAGCTGATGCCGGTTTTTTTGACCTGCTTTTGCAAATATTGGGGGAAGGCCGCCTCAGCGATGGCGCAGGCAGTGTCGTTAATTTTTGCAGTGCCATCATCATCATGACCTCTAATATTGGGGCTGCCCGTTTTCAAATGGGGCGGGTGCGGCTGCAACAAGGTGCAGATCAGGAAGAGGCCATTGCTCATTTTATGAATGTTGCCCAACAGCATTTTCGACCCGAATTGTTCAACCGCATTGACGAACTCATCCCTTTTTCGCCACTCGACCAATTGTCAGTACGGTTTGTTGTGGAACGGGAAATTGCTTTGCTGAAACAACGGGAAGGCATCCGCTTTCGCCGTATGTCATTGAAAATTGAAGAACCGGTGCTGGATTTTCTGGCGGAACAGGGATACCACGAAAAATATGGTGCCCGATATTTGCAGCGCACGATTCGGGAGCGATTGGTGCTGCCGCTTGCGCGAAAAATAAATCAGGAAGATTTTGACGAACGGCTTGATATTCAGGTCGTGTTGTCGGATGGCAAACCAGCCATCCAAATCCGGCGCGACCCACTGGCACTGGATTTGTTGCTGGAAGAATTGGAAAAAGCCAACTATGCCAACTACGGAGGCACTTTGCGCAGGAGGATTCAGGGTATCCTGAGCGGGTATTTGTACAGCAGTTTTTCCAGCGAGATGCGCACCCTCGAACGCCTGGCTCATAAGGAGCAAAAAGCTTTCTGGCAGCATCCTCAGCAGGCCGCCCGGTATTCAGCACTGTTATCTCTTGCTGACCGCGGCCGCGAACTAACCGAACAAATCGAAGCCATTGAAATGTCGTTGAGCATAGCGGTATTGGGCATCGAACCTTATCAACCGGCTTTGCTGGAAGCCATCGAACAATGGGAAACCCGTTTTTTTGACTGGAGAAAGGCCCTGTGCGAAGCCGGGAATCCTGATGGAAACCGCTGCTTTGTGCATATATACGGAGCACAACCTTTGGACGTTTGCGCTTTTTATCAAGCCATGTTTGCCCAATTAGGGTTTAGTTTTAATGGTGCTGCCATTTGGTTCCGCGATCGATATTATCAGGCCATCAAAGCAGAAGCAGATGCATCAAAAACCGTCAAGGACCCTTTTTTCAGGACGCTTTGCGAACCCAATTCCCTGGAAATTCCGCAGCCCGATGAAAAAGGCGATGTCCTTTTCGGCATGATCTTCAAAGTGGAAGGCCCTTGTGCAGCCTTATTTTTAGAACCTGAGGAGGGTTTGCAACGTTGGAGAAACAAGGAAGGCAAAGATCAACACTACATGATCAAAATAGCCAAAGAGCCTTTAGTGACGCCTATGAAGATTCACCGTCAGGATTACTATAGCCAGGAAGCGCCGCGGCGGATTCTGACCCTGAATTCACTAAAAGACACCATTTACCAGATCAATCGCGAATACCAGCGCGAGGAATGGAAATTGCTGTTGTATAAATCTTTGGAAGCTCAATTTAAAATTCGCTTAGATGATGAAGTTACCTGAAATTACCCGCTCATTGTTCTTTGTTGCTTGCTGTTTAAGCACAACTGGTTTTTTGTTTGCACAACCGAATGCTGCAACCCCGGTTGCTGAAGCAAAGGGATTTTACTGGGTCACCTTTAAAGACAAAGCCGGAACGCCCTATTCCGTTAAAAAGCCGGAAGCTTTTTTGTCACCCAAAGCTCTTGCCCGCAGAAAAAAAATTGATGCACCGGTTACCAATCAAGACTTACCGGTGAATCCCCAATATGTGAGCCAGTTAGAAAAAAGCGGTGCCACAGTCCAGTATACCTCCCGTTGGTTTAACGCTGCCACAGTCAACGCTACTGAAGAAGTTAGCAAAACGCTGCTGTCTTTACCCTGCGTTTCATCCGTCACTTTTGTGGGAAAATCGCCCACTGCCAGCGTTTGGAAAAGCAAAGCACCCGAGGGTACTTTTGAAGCCGAACGCAAAGCGGTGTCCATTGATAGTTTGCACTACGGTTATGCCGATCAGCAAATCAGACAATTGAATGGCCATAGCCTGCACGCACTTGGTTACCGTGGTGCCGGCATTACGGTAGCTGTATTGGACGGGGGGTTCACCAGCGCCGACAAACACTATGTTTTTGATAGTCTGCGCACCAAAAACCTGCTCATTCCTGCCCGTGATTTTGTAGACAATGATTGGCAGGTTTGCGAATCGAGTTCTCATGGCATGCAGGTGCTTTCGGTGATGGGAGCCAACCAGCCCGGAGTGTTGGTTGGTGGCGCACCTAACGCAGCCTATGTGCTGGTAAAAACAGAAGACGTGCGTTCAGAATACCGGGTAGAAGAGTGTAACTGGATTGCCGGATTGGAAT